>JAZNCR010000048.1:0-6544 GCA_045587605.1 Eubacteriales bacterium | reverse complement strand
CATTACAGCGTCGGGTAAAAACGACTGCATCGCATTTGCCGAGGGTACAGATACCGAAGCAGATAAAACGACACAGCTTCTTGCCGTTACTCTTGGAAACATAAAGAGTCTTTACGATGAGAAGTACGACAAGGGCTCGTTCATCAAGAATATTATCCTCGACAATATCCTGCCCAGCGATATTTATATCAAATCCAAAGAACTGCATTTCAATACCGAAGAGCTGCGCATCGTATTCCTCATCAAGTTCTACGGTAAGACCGATATGATGCCCTTTGAGATGCTGCAGAATATGTTCCCCGACAAGAGCAAGGACTACGTCATCAGCGTTGGTGAGCATGATATCGTTCTCGTCAAGGACGTCAAGGCCAATACCGATATGAAGGAGATCGAGCGCATCGCAACCAATATTGCCGACACGCTCAGCACCGAGTTCTATACGAAGGTTGCCATCGGTATTTCCACGATGGTGGACAACATCAAGGACCTTGCGCGTGCCTATAAGGAAGCGCAGGTTGCCATTGAGGTCGGCAAGGTGTTTGAGACCGAGAAAAATATTATCAGTTATGAAAATCTCGGCATTGGCCGTCTGATTTATCAGCTGCCCACTACCCTGTGCGAGATGTTCCTGCAGGAGGTATTCAAGAAGGGCTCGCTCGAATCGCTTGATCGCGAAACGCTGATGACCATTCAGGCATTCTTTGAAAACAACCTCAACGTTTCCGAAACCTCGCGCAAGCTGTTCGTGCATCGCAATACGCTGGTTTACCGTCTGGAAAAGATCCGCAAGCTGACCGGACTTGACCTGCGTGAATTCGAACACGCGATCACGTTCAAGGTGGCGCTGATGGTGAAGAAATATCTCAATTCCAAGCCTGTGAAGTTCTAAGGCTGCGGCACGGCTGCACCGTGCGGCGGGCTTGACAATTCAATAGCCCCAAGCAATGTGATCAAATCATTTGTGAGGAACGCAGCGTGCGTTTCGGATGCCGGAGCTACCCGCAGTCGGACAAGCACAGGCGGGCCTCACAAATTTTTATGATACCTAATTCCAAGTCGCCAATGAACAAAGGAAATAATTCATGATTGAATTACAGAACGTCAAAAAAATCTATCCGAATAAAACGGTTGCACTCGGCGGCGTTACCCTGCGCATTGAGGACGGTGAATTCGTATTCGTCGTCGGTCACTCGGGTGCGGGCAAAACGACGCTGATGCGTCTGCTTTTACGCGAAGAAAAGCCGACATCGGGCAAGCTGATCGTCAACGATTTCGATTTGACTAAGCTCCCCGGATATAAGGTTGCGCACTATCGCCGTCAGCTTGGTGTTGTGTTCCAGGACTTCCGCCTGTTTCCCGATAAGACGGTGTATGAAAACGTGGCCTTTGCCATGCACGTTGTCGGAACGCCGGCGAGCAAGATCCGCAAGCGTGTTCCTGCCATTCTGAATACGGTGGGTCTTGGCGAAAAGCTTAAGTGCTACCCGAATGAGCTCTCGGGCGGCGAGCAGCAGCGCGTTGCGCTGGCGCGTGCGCTGGCCAATAATCCGAAGATCATTATTGCTGACGAGCCGACCGGAAATATCGACCCGGAGATGAGTATCGAAATTATGAATCTCCTGCTCAAGATCAACCGGCTCGGTAAGACGGTGATCGTGGTCACCCATGAGAAGAGTCTCGTCGATTACTATAAGCAGCGCGTGATTGCGATTGAGCACGGCCGCGTCGCCGAGGATAGAATTGGAGGGATGTTTGAATGAGCCGATATAATCCCTTCTATTTTCTCGGACAGGCGCTCAAGAGCCTTTGGCGCAACGGTGTCATGACAACGGCGTCGGTCTTTATTTTGACCTCCTGCCTGATCGTGCTCGGCAGCTTTGCGCTTTTGGTGGGTGATCTTAATTTGAATCTTGACAATCTCGGTCTGATGAACGAGATTGCCATTTACCTCGACCCCGCACTGGATGATGCCCGTGCCGAGGAAATCGGCAATATCCTTCGCGCAACCGATAACGTCGATACCGTTACCTTCGTCTCGAAGGAGCAGGGCTTGGCTGAGATGAGAGAGGACTACGCAGAATACAGCGACCTGTTTGACATTGCCGAAGGAGACGATAATCCGCTGCCCCATATGTATTATATTACATACCTGGATATCAGCCGTGCGACCACGCTGGAATATCAGCTCGGCGAGATTGAGGGCATTTCGAAAATCATCTTCCGTCAGGATCTTGCGGTGCAGATTGACAGCTTCAAATCGGGTGTCACCCTGATTTTCGTCTGGTTCCTCGCCCTGCTTTTTATCGTCAGCCTGTTCGTGATTATCAACACCATCAAAATTGCCGTCCATTCGCGGCGGAATGAAATCAACGTTATGCGCTATATCGGCGCAACGAGAACCTTTATTATTACTCCGTTTATTATTGAGGGCGTCATCATCGGTCTTCTTTCGGGTGTGCTTGCCTACTTCGCCGAATGGTATATCTATACGTATATTGAGCAGGTTGTTTCGGCCAAAATCCGCATGATTGAGGTTTATGCCTTCTCTGACGTATCGAGATACGTTCTGCTCGGCTTCCTGCTTATCGGCACCGTTACCGGTGCGATCGGTTCATCGATTTCTCTGCACAAAAACCTCAACGCATGATACGTATGATGCGAAGCCCAAAGAAAGGAGCAACTGAGTTTATGCAAAAAACAACGGGAGTTCGTTATCGTTTGTCCCATTACCTGACGCTTGCCGTATGTGCACTTTGCTTTGCGGCGCTGCTTCTTGTTCCGTCTGTCATTCGTCCTGCGGAGGCGGCCGCACAGGTCAGCGACGCAACGGTGAAAATGTACGAGGACAAGCTGAAATCACTTGCCAAAGAAAAGAGCTCGATTTCCACGAAGATTTATACTGCCCGCCAGAATCAGACCGATGCACTTGAGCTGAAGAGTTATCTCGATAAGCAGCTGAATCTGACAGTTGAGGAGATCGAGACGCTGGAAGCCCTGCTTGAGGAGCTTGAATATAAAATCGGCGAAAAAACAATAGAAATTATCGATAAAAAAGCGGACGTTGCAGAGCAAAAAAGGAATTTTCTTGAACGTCTCCGCATAACCTATGAAGAGGGGAATACCGGCTATCTGGAGATTCTGTTGGGTGCTGACAGCCTCTATGATTTTCTGACCCGTGTGGAACGGATCGGTTATATGATGGACTATAACGTCAATCTGATGGAGAAATATCAGGTGGCAGTCGGTTCGCTTGAGGATGAGGAGGAAATCCTCGAGGCACGCAAAACAGAGCAGGAAGAGGCCGACCGCCTTCTGCAGGAAAAGAAGTCGGAGCTTGAATTGCAGATGACCGACAATGAAAAGTATCTCACAACACTCCAGCAGACCATTTCCTCCAGTACTGCCTCCTATAACAAGGTCATTGAAGAGGAAACCAAGCTCAATAAAGAGCTTGAAGCATATATTCGTGAGCTGCAGGCTAAGCAGAACGCTGCTTACGTTGGCGGTGAATTCATCTGGCCGGTTGACGTCAGCTGGAAGCGCATTTCCTCCTATTTCGGATGGCGAACCCTTTGGGGCACCAAGGATTACCATCGCGGCATTGATATTCCGGCAAACGCATGGTCGAATATCTATGCGTCAAACGGCGGAACGGTCATCAAGGCCGAGTCGCACTGGAGCTACGGCAATTACGTCATCGTCGACCACGGCGGCGGAAAATCAACCCTTTACGCACACGCCAATCAGCTGCTTGTCAAGGTTGGCGATAAGGTCAAGCAGGGGCAGGTTATCGCCAAGGTCGGTACAACCGGGCAGTCCTCGGGCAACCACGTACATTTCGAGGTCAGAATTGACGGTGTCTGCCAGAATCCGCTCGACGGATACGTCGTACAGCCCAAATAATCACCGCACGCTGCGGAAAGGAAACAAAGCATAGATGGAAACAAAACGCATTTCTCTGACGGTGTTTATCGTCACGCTGATTCTCGCCATTCTCATTACCTTCATGACGACCTTTGTCGTGCTGACGGAGGCGGGGACGGCCGCCCTGCGCGAAAATGATATTGCCTGGGGGGAGAGCACGGAAGAGAAGGGTGAAACAGACGTCTTTTCGGTCTCGAGCGAAAAGGTTGCACTGATCGATTCGATTTACCGCCAGTATTATTACAATGATCTGGATAACGAACAGCTAAGCGAATATATTCTGCGCGGATATGTTGCCGGAACGGGTGACCGCTACGGTGAGTATTTTACCGCAGAGGAGTATGCGCTTCTGACGGCCGATACCAATGCCGAGATGCAGGGAATCGGTGTCAGCGTCATATACAATGCCGATTACGGACTCATTGAGGTCATCAGCGTTATGCCCGATTCACCCGCGCTTGAGGCCGGTGTCGAACCGGGAGATCTCATCGTCTACGTCGGCGAGGAGAAGGAAAGCGTGGCCGAGCTTGGCTACAATATGGCCGTTTCCAAGATGCAGGGCAAGGCCGGAACGCTTGCCGTCTTCACCGTATGGCGGGGAGACAATTATACCGAGACGGTTGAATTCTCGATTGAGCGCGGATACGTGACCGAGGTCACCGTTCTCTCACATATCTGCGAGACCGATCCGACGGTCGGTATTATCAAGATTACGGCCTTTGACCTTGGAACTATCAAGCAGTTTGAGGAGGCCGTCAACTCTCTGATTTCGCAGGGGGCGACACGCCTGGTTTATGACGTTCGCTATAATCCCGGCGGAGACCTGACCTCTATCACCACGATTCTTGATGCGCTTCTCCCCGAGGGGCCGATCATCCGTACCGTGGATAAGGCGGGAAAAGAAGAGATGATTTCATCGGATGCAAAAGAATTCAATATGCCGATGGCCGTGCTTGCCAATGAGAGCACCGCATCGGCGGCCGAGCTTTTCACCTCGGCACTCAAGGATTACGGCAAGGCCGTATTCGTCGGTAAAACCACCTATGGAAAGGGAAGTATGCAGTCGATCCTGCCGCTCGGTGACGGATCGGCGCTCAAACTGACCACGCGGATGTATTTCCCTCCCTTCTCGGACAGCTACGAGGGAATCGGAATCGTGCCCGACGTTGAGGTGGATATGGACGAGTCGGTGGCAAATAAAAACATCTATAAGATTACCGATGCAGAGGACACCCAGCTGCAGGCCGCAATCAAGTGGCTCAACGAAAACAGCAAATAATTATACAGGACAATATACATTACCATTTGAAGAATTGAAGGAGAAAAATCATGGCAGCCAAGGCAAAACAGTTGTATACCGAAACAGGTTATCGCGCGCTGGTAGAGGAGCTTGATTTCTTAAAAAATACCCGCCGCGCAGAGGTAAAAGAGGCAATCGCCGTCGCACGTTCGTTCGGTGACCTTTCCGAGAACGCGGAATACGATGCCGCACGTAACGAGCAGGCGCAGGTTGAGGCGCGTATTCTTGAGCTTGAGGAGCTGATTGCCAACGCAACGGTTGTTGACGAGTCGCAGATCAAGCACGACAGCGTCAATATCGGTTCCTGCGTAAAGGTGCTCGATCTCGAGTTTGACGAAGAAATCGAGTATTCTCTGGTTGGTTCGAACGAAGCCAATCCCTTTGTCGGAAAAATTTCCGATCAGTCTCCCGTCGGCAGTGCACTGCTCGGTGCAAAGGCAGGGGACGAGGTGGTTGTGGATACCCCCAGAGGGCAGATGAAGCTGCGCGTGCTGGAAGTATCCCGCGCAAAATCCAACTAAGCTGGAAGGAGCGCGTCAAAGGATGCGCTCCTTTTTTGCGGAAAAATGCAAGCGAGGTATGGTGATGAACGAAAAAATACATGGCGGGGAAATCCGGTATGAGAACCGCCTGACGAAATGGTTTCATAATTATTGGTATTATTATAAATGGCCTGTGATCGGTATTTCCTTTGCGCTGATTGTCGTGCTGATCTGTACGCTGCAGATGTGCGGCACCGTCTCGGCAGACGTGAACCTGCTTTATGCGGGATCATACAATTTTGTCGGAGAGGGCGCGGGAAAGCTTGAATCAGCCGTAGCGGGGCTTCTGCCCGAGGACTACAACGGCGACGGAAGAAAAACGGCCGCCGCGGCTACGCTGATGGTGTATTCCGAGGCGGAAATTGCCGATCGACTGCGCGAAGCGGAGGAGGCCGGCGAGGAATACGTGGTCAACGCCGTTTATTTCGCTAAAGAAAAACAGAAGTTCAACCAGCTTTTGATGTCGGGCGAGTATTCGATTTTCCTGATTGCCGATTGGCTCTATGAGGAGACGAAGGGCACGGATATTTTCCTCCCCTTGACCGATGCATTGGGATCACGGCCGGAGAATGCGTATGACGACTGCGCAATGCGTCTTTCGGATACGGCGTTTGGACAGTATTTTTCCGCCCTGCAGAATCTGCCCGACAATACGCTGATCTGCTTCCGCCGTCAGGGCTCAATCGGAACGCTGCTCAATGCCGATCGGGCAAACGCGGATTATCGGGATGCGCTTGAGGCCTTCCGTGCGCTGATGCAATTTTCTGCCGAATAACGA
>JAZNCR010000047.1:0-5613 GCA_045587605.1 Eubacteriales bacterium | reverse complement strand
CCAGGGTGCGGATTGCCTTGGCGCGGTCCACATAGCCGGGATCCTTGCGCGAGAGGGCAAAGGAGGCAAGCTTCTCGGGGTTGGAGCGATAGGAAGAGGTTTCGCCCGAGGGGATCAGCTCGTCGGTGGTGGTGACGGGGTCGGTGATAACCGAGACGACCTGAAGCAGAAGATCATCGGTCAGTGCCGACATCTGCGGCCAGTCGGCGATATTGGGGCCGAACTTCAGTTCAGCCGCGGGATCGGCCTTGCCCCAGCCGTTGTAGACACGGGAGGTATAGGCGCTGTCATCGTAGCAGTATGTACGGGGGGTGTCGTCGAAGTCGATTGCGGTGGCGGGGGTGAGAATACCGCCGTTGCGTGCGGTGGCGGCGATGGAGCGTGCGTCCATCAGGGCAACCGAAGCAATCTGGCCGCCGTTCGGCTTCGAGCCCTCGCGGTTGGGGAAATTGCGGGTGGAGTGGCGGATGGAGAGACCGCCGTTGGCGGGTACGTCACCTGCACCGAAGCAGGGGCCGCAGAAGGCGGTGCGCAGGGTTACGCCCGCGCCCATGAGGTCGGCTGCCGCGCCGTTTCGGATCAGCTCCATATAGACCGGCTGGCTGGCGGGATATGCCGAGAGGGCAAAGGCACCGTCGCCGATGGTGCCGCCGGCGAGAATTTTTGCCGCCGCGCAGAGGTTATCAAAGGTACCGCCCGCACAGCCGGCAATGACGCCCTGATCAACCCGGATGCCGGCAGGGGTGATCTTATCGGTCAGCGTAAAGGGAGCGGTCAGCTCAAGCTGCTCTGCCGCCGCACGCTCGACCTCGCGCAGAACGTCGGCTGCGTTTGCGCATACCTCTGCTACCGTGTAGGTGTTGCTGGGGTGGAAGGGCAGAGCGATCATCGAATCGATCTCGCCGAGATCGATCGAAAGTGCGGAATCGTAATATGCACCGTTTGCGGGGGCGAGAGGCGCGTAGGCCTCGGGACGCTTGTGGGTCTTGAAGTAGTCCTCGACCTTTTCGTCGGTAACCCAGATGGAGGAAAGACAGGTCGTTTCGGTGGTCATGACGTCAATGCCGCAGCGGTAATCCATGGGCAGACCCGCGATGCCGTCTCCGATGAATTCAAGCACCTTGTTCTTGACCAGACCCTTGGCGAATACCGCGCCGATGATGGCAAGCGCAACGTCCTGCGGGCCGACGCCGGGGCGGGGAGCGCCCGTGAGATGGATGGCGACAACCTCGGGATAGTCGATGTCATAGGTGCGGCCGAGCAGCTGCTTGCAAAGCTCGGGACCGCCCTCGCCGATGGCCATGGTGCCCAGCGCGCCGTAACGGGTATGGCTGTCCGAGCCGAGGATCATGCGGCCGCATCCGCTCTGGGTCTCGCGCATGAAGGCGTGAATGACCGACTGGTGGGCGGGGACGTAGATACCGCCGTATTTCTTTGCGGCAGAGAGACCGAACACGTGGTCGTCCTCGTTGATGGTGCCGCCGACGGCGCAGAGGCTGTTGTGGCAGTTGGTCAGAACGTAGGGCATCGGGAATTCGGTAAGTCCGCTTGCCCGGGCCGACTGAATAATGCCGACGTAGGTAATATCGTGTGACGCCATTGCGTCAAATTTCAGCTTCAGCTTTTTGTCATCGCCGCTTGTGTTGTGTGCGGTGAGAATGGAATGGGCGATCGTTGCCTTGGCACCGGCGGAACGATCACGTGCGCAGTCTGCCGCCGGAACGATCTTTCCGTCAAGCCAGAACGCGCCGTCAGAAATGTATTGCATACCGTAGTCCTCCTGTGATATCAAATCGGATATAAGTATAACAGAAAAGAGGACGATTTGCAAGAAGGACAAAGAAATTTTTCGCATATTTTAACAAATTAACGCAAAAAAACAAAAATTGAGAAATAAAGCCCGGGATGAGGCGGATGGAAAACGGAAAATACAGGCGGGGGAGGGAATTATTTTTGTCTATCCATTGACAAACGGGGGAATTTGCGGTACAATAATTATATATATGCTTATATGAGGAGAGATGCTCCGTGAACAGTATGACCGCGTTCGGCCGTGCACGCCGCACGGTTGCGGGAAAGGATATTACGGTTGAGATCAGATCGGTCAATAACCGCTATCTGGATTGCAGTGTGCGTACGCCGCGTGCGTATGCGTTTCTTGAAGAAAAGATCAAGCCCTATCTTTTGCAGTCGGGCATCGGCCGCGGCAAGGTTGAGGTCAACATCAGCGTGGATACCGTTGATTCGCCCGGCGTTGAAATTTCGCTGGACGAAGCATATGCCGCTGCTTACGTTGCCGCGCTTGAACAGCTTCGCGACAGATTCCCCGGACTCAAGGACGATATTTCGGTCATGCGCGTTGCCGCAAATCGGGATATTTTCACGGTTCGTGCGCCCGAGGAAAACCTCGAGGAGGACTGGGCGGCTGTCTCGTCGGTGCTGGATGAGGCGGTTGCCGTATTTCTCGCCGGCAGAGCCGCAGAGGGTGAGCGGCTTGAGCGTGATCTTCGTGCCAAGCTTGAGGGAATCGGGCGGCTTGTCGATCGGATTGAGGCACTCTCGGCTGCCGATATTGCGGCATATCATGACCGCCTGCTCAACCGTCTGCGCAGTGTGCTCGAGGATAACCGCGTCACGGTGGATGAGAATCGGATTCTGACCGAAAGCGCGATCTTTGCCGATCGCGTGGCCGTGGATGAAGAGCTGGTTCGCCTGCGCAGTCATTTTGCCGCGTTTGATGAGATTGCCGCATCGGCTGAACCTGCGGGGCGCAAGCTCGACTTTTTGATGCAGGAGATGAACCGTGAGATCAACACGGTCGGTTCCAAATGCTCGAATGCGGAGATTGCCCATATGGTGGTCGAGGTCAAGAGCGAGCTGGAGAAGATCAGAGAGCAGATTCAGAATCTGGAGTAAAGGGTGCGCAGGTGAAGACCTGTGTATCGATTTCAAAAATCAGGACGGCATAATCTATGAAATTTATCAATATCGGTTTCGGTAATATGGTAGCGGTTGACCGCGTGGTGGCTTTGGTCGCTCCCGATTCCGCACCCATCAAGCGTTTGATTCAGGATGCCCGTGACGAGGGCAGGGTCATTGACGTCAGCTGCGGCCGACGCACCCGCGCGGTGATTGTGACCGACTCGGAGCACGTTATTCTCTCGGCCATTCAGGCAGAGACCATTGCCAACCGTCTGGATGACAGCGGTGACGAGGCAGATGAGCTTGCGGATGACGGCGACAATGCCTTGTCGGACGAGTAACGGTGGGTGATGCGGATGAAAAGAGGCCTTTTGCTGATTATATCCGGTCCTGCCGGAAGCGGAAAGGGAACGGTACTGTCCCATCTGCTCGCGGGCAGGGACGATTTTGCCTATTCGGTGTCGATGACGACGCGTGCGCCCCGTCCCGGCGAGGTGGACGGCGTAAATTATCATTTCGTCTCGCACGAGGAGTTTGACCGTCTGCTTGAGAGCGACGGACTGCTTGAATATACCCGCTACTGCGGAAACGGCTACGGCACGCCCCGCGCACAGGCCGAGGCTGTGCTCGCATCGGGCAGACATCTGATCCTTGAGATCGAGGTGGACGGCGCGATGCAGGTGAAGAGCAAGTTCCCCGAAGCGGTAGCCATTATGCTGCTCCCGCCCAGCTTTGCCGTGCAGGAGGCCCGTCTGCGCGGGCGGGGAACCGAGACGGAGGAAAAGATTCTTGAGCGTCTGGCACAGACCAGACGGGAAATTCCTCTGCTCGACCGCTACGATTATGTCGTGCGCAATGAGGACGGCGGTGCCGAGCAGGCGGCGGCGGACCTTTTGGCGATTGTCCGCGCCGAGCAGCTGCGTTCCCTGCGTGACCCGTCTGCGGCAGAACGCTATTTTGCTGACCGATTTTGATTTTTCGGACGAAATCGGGTAATACTGGTACTGTCTTTTCTATGCTTTTTCAATATTTTACATAAACTCTACACACGAAGGAGAAACATCATGATTTATCCCTCCATTGAAGATCTGACGAAAGGAAAATATAACCGTTATGAGCTGGTCATTGCAACCGCGAAATGCGCACGCATCGTGACCGACGAGTATATCAAGCAGCGCGAGACGGCCGAGAAGCTGATTGCCGACAAGCAGACCGACAAGAGCCTGTCCTCGATGATCAAGCGTGAGCACCGCGACGAGAAGGCGGTCAAAAACGCCATTAACCGTCTTTACAGCGGAGAATTTGTCATCGTACAGAAGACGCCCGAGCAGATCGAGGCTGAGCGCGCCGCCGCAGCTGCTGCGGCAGAAGAGGCCGCTATGCTGGCCGAGACTGCTGCCCGTGAGGCACTTGCGGCAGTCGCCTGTGACGACGAGGACGAAGAAGAGGACGGCGAGTAAGGATTGCCGATGGAGTACGTATACGCCGAGGTTTACGTATTGGGGGTGCCCGCTCGGGTTGACCGCCGATACACCTACTATATCCCCGCAGATCTGCGCGGCGAGATACACCCCGGGCTGTTCGTGCACGTTCCCTTTGGCGGCGGTAACCGACGGCGCATTGCGCTGGTTGCCGATCTGACCGAGCACTGTTTGCAGAATATTGACATCAAGCCCGTGCTGGCAGTCTGTGATGACTGCGTTTCGCTCGATGCGGAACTGCTCGGGCTGTGTCTGTTTATGAAGGAGCGGACGCTCTGCTCGGTGGGGGATGCGGTACACGCGATGATCCCTTCCGCCGCGCTCGGAAAAAGCGTTCGCCGATACCGTGTGCGTAAGGGAGCGCTTCCGCCCGAGGATGCACGGGGACGGCTCGTGTTCGATGCACTTTCTGCATCGGACGGGCTTTTGCTCGATACGCTGCGCGCCAAATTCGGTGCCGGTGTGACGGATACGCTTGCGCACCTGACCAAAAGCGGTGTCCTGACCGAGGAGGCCGTTCTGCGTGACCCAACCGACCGGCGCGCCTCGTTTTGGCGGCTCTCCCCCGATCTTGCCGGGCAGGATGCCGAGGAGATTGCGCGGGATGCGAAGCTTCGCTCGGCGGGGCAGCGCGCAATCATCGAGGCCCTCTGTCAAAGAGACGGCCGCGAGGAGGAAGAGCTGCTCAATGCGGCAGCCGCCTCAAAATCGCAGATCCGCGCGCTTGCGGGCAAGGGGATGATCGTCGAGGAGCGGGTGGATGTCTGGCGAAACCTTCCGGCCAAGCCGACCCGTGATCCGGCCGACAATCATCTTTCTCCCGCGCAAAAGGATCCGCCGACCGTCTGTCGGTGCTCTATCGCTCGGGTGAGCCGTCTGCCGCCCTCCTGCACGGGATTACGGGCTCGGGTAAGACCCGCGTGATGCTGAGCGTGATCGACGAGGTCCTGCGGGACGGCAAGCAGGTGATCCTGCTTTTGCCTGAGATCGCACTGACTCCCCAGTCGGTAGCGGTGTTCTGCGCCTATTACGGTGCGCGAGTCGCCGTGATGCACTCGGGGCTGTCGGGCGGCGAGCGGCTTGAGGCATACCGCCGCATCCGTGCGGGAGAGGCCGATCTCGTCATCGGCACGCGATCGGCTGTTTTTGCACCTCTGCCCCGCCTTGGCATGATTATCCTTGACGAGGAGCACGAGCATACCTATAAATC
>JAZNCR010000046.1:0-10617 GCA_045587605.1 Eubacteriales bacterium | reverse complement strand
AAATATGCCGTTTTTTCAAGTAATGTAATTAAACCATTACAAACAGGTCAAAAAATGCTATGAGGCAATTCCCGCATAGCATTTTAAATTTATGCAGTTGGGTTTATCCTGCTAATGAACCAACAAGCTACAGGCCAATTTATTGCAATAAACCGTAGGTGAATTGCTTGCAGGAAAAGAAAAAGCTCAGGCGGGAAAATATTCGTCGCAAGAAGATATCTATTTCTGTGCAAACGGTTAAAATATCCGTTTTGCGTATTTTCAAGGGGCTCGGGGGCGAAGCAAGATACGATAGCGTATTCGCAGGTTTGCTTAAAAGATATTTCGGCAACAAATAATTCTAAATATACAAAGCAAGCAGAGGGAAACCTGCGCTTGCTTTTTCATTTTCCCCAATACAACACCATTTTAACCCTTTGTCAAATTTCGGTCTGCCTCTTTTCTTGCAAGTGCGGGCAAAACCTCTGCGGTGAGGACAGAGAGAAAGATCAGGCAGAAGCCGAGGAGCATGCGGGGCGTCGGTTTTTCTCCCGTAAATAAGACCGAGAAAAACACGCCGAATACTGCTTCGAGGCTGAGAATCAAGGAAGCGGAGGCGGGGGAGAGTCGGCGCTGTGCCGTATTTTGGCAGAGGAAAGCAAGTGAGGTCGCGACAAGGCAGAGATAGGTCAGCGCGAGATTCACAGAGGCGGTGAATGGCTCGGGCGACTGATTGAAGAGAAAGGCATATACCCACGCGATCGCGGCGCAGACGGCAAATTGCGTGACAGTCAGCGGCAGAATGGCCGTGTGCGGGGCTGTAAGCGAAACGGTGACGATATGAATGGCAAAGAAGAAGCTGCCGCCAAGAAGCAGAAAATCTCCTGCCTCCACCGAAAAATTTTCATTGATCGATACTAGTGCAATTCCGCCAAGACAAAGCAGGGCAGAGCTCAGATGAAAGGGGGTCGGTCTGCGCCGGAGCAGATACCAGGCAATAAACGGAACGATCATGCAATACACGGACGAGAGAAAGGATGCTTTTCCCGGGGAGGAGTGCTTGATTCCCTCGGTCTGCAGAACGTATCCCGTAAAAAGGAAAAAGCCGAGAAGTGCGCCGTAAAGAAGCGTTTTTCGGTCGCATTTCCGCATTGCGCGGTGAAAAAGGATACCGAGAAAGAGCGCGGCACCGCTGAAGCGAATGGCGATCAGATAGTAGGTATCGATTGCATCAAGGGTGTGCTTGGTGACGAGAAAGGTACTTCCCCAGACGAGGGTAGCCGTCAGCAGGGCAAGACGGGCAAAGAAAGCCGGACGATCAGACTTCATATTTTCCTCCGAATGGCATAGGATGGCACAGGCGGGATTTTCTGCTCGGCATAGGATATCATCCGTCCTGTAAAAAGTATAGTATATCTGCCTTATGTTTGCAAGAATTGCTTGAAATTGTTTGCAAAATGTGGTATGATATAATATATTGGAATGGTATACGCTTTGCGCGCCTGTGTATAGTATGTGATACCAAACCGACAACCATTCATCCGATATGAAAGGAGCTCTCGCGTATGCAGATGCTTCAAGATCGTTTTCCCTCATGCGTATTGATCACCGGCGGAAGCCGCGGAATCGGAGAGGCCTGTGTCAGGGCATTTTCCGCACGAGGCTGCAAGGTTGCCTTTCTCTATGCCAAATCGGGGGATGCGGCCGCGCGGCTTTCGGGGGAGACGGGGGCGCTTGCCATCCAGGCAGACGTTGCTGATCGAGCGGCAGTTTTCTCGGCCATCTCTGCAGTCAGAGAAAAACTCGGTCGGATTGATTGCCTTGTCAACAACGCGGGAATTGCACAGTTTCGCCTGTTTACCGATATTACCGAGGAGGAATGGCGGCGGATGATGGAGGTAAACCTATTTGGTGCTTTTCATGTGACACAGGCTGTTTTGCCCGATATGATTCACGATAAATATGGACGGATCATCAATCTTTCCTCCATTTGGGGCTTGACGGGGGCGTCCTGTGAGGTGCATTATTCTGCCGCAAAGGCGGGTGTGATCGGTATGACGCGTGCGCTGGCCAAGGAGCTTGGTCCGTCCGGCATTACGGTAAACTGTGTTGCACCCGGCGTAATTGAAACCGATATGAATGCCGCACTTGATGCAGAAACCCGAGCCGCGCTCTGCGAAGAAACACCGCTTGGTGCGATCGGCAGGGTGCAGGACGCTGTTGATGCCGTGCTTTATTTCGCTGCCGCTCCTTTTGTGACCGGACAGGTAATCAGTCCGAACGGCGGTATTCTGATCTGAGATACGGAGAGGAAGGGAATTATCGATGAAACAATATAAATGGCTTCTTTTTGATGCTGACGGAACGCTGCTGGATTTCCATCTGGCAGAGCGTGTTTCGCTTTGTACGGCACTTTCTGCATATGGAATTGATGCAACCGGGGAGATTATATCTGCTTACAGCGCCATCAATCAGGCGATCTGGAAAAAAATTGAGCTTGGGCAGTTCGACCGCGCAGAGCTCAACCGTGTACGCTTCTCACAGCTTGCCGAACGGTTCGGATTCACTTATGATGCCGAGGAAATCGGTCGGAAATATTTTTCCCTGATGGAAACGCAGGGGCACCTGATCGACGGAGCGCTTGAGCTCTGTCAGGATTTGCGCCGTACCTATTCGCTCTCGATCATTACCAACGGCACGGCCAATATTCAGCACGGGCGGATGGACGGAACGCCGCTTCTCGCCTGTATGGACGGCTTTTTCATTTCGCAAGAGATCGGCGCGGAGAAGCCGAGCGCTGCCTTTTTTGATGCGGTTGCGGCGGCAATTCCCGGATTTGACCGCAGGGGTGCTCTTGTGATCGGTGATTCACTTTCGTCCGATATTGCGGGGGGAATTGCGGCGGGGATTGACACCTGCTGGTATAATCCGGAGGGAAAAGCGGCACCTGCCGACTGCCGACCGACCTATATCGTTGCCGATTATTCTGCACTTCGTCGGCTTTTGCAGAGCGGAGGCGAAGAATGATGGCTGCAATTGAACGGCTGATCGGTTCTCTTGCCCGGATTGACCGAATTGAGCTCGTGGAAAATCTTCCGCTCGCGCATTATACGACCTTTCGGATTGGCGGACCTGCGGCGCTTGCCGTGTTTCCGCATGCGACTGAAGCCGCAGAGACGGCGCTTGGGATAATTGCGAAGGCGGAGGTTCCCTATACCGTCATCGGCAACGGAAGCAATCTGCTTTGTGCGGATGCCGGATTTGCCGGCGTCGTGCTCTTTACCGGGAAAATG
The DNA here is from genome assembly GCA_045587605.1 of Eubacteriales bacterium. Taxonomy (GTDB): domain Bacteria; phylum Bacillota; class Clostridia; order Oscillospirales; family CAG-272; genus SIG693. The sequence continues at coordinate 7,345 of JAZNCR010000046.1, read as the reverse complement.
AAGGGCATTACCTTTCACGGCAATCGCGTGATGGCGGAGGCAGGTGCTTCGTTGACCTCGCTTTCCCTTGAGGCACAGCGCCGCGGACTTGACGGTCTTGCCTTTGCTTACGGCATTCCGGGCAGTGTTGGGGGAGCGGTAAGAATGAATGCCGGTGCATACGGCGGCCAGGTCAGCGACGTTCTCTGCACGAGCACCTTCTTTGATCTTGCCGATTGCCGCATCGGGACGCTCACCGACAACGAACATGAATTTGATTATCGCCACAGCGCCTATACCGAACGCCCGTCTGCCGTTATTCTTCGCACGGAGATGATTCTGGCAGAGGGGGATTCAGAGAAAATTCTCGGTCGTATGCAGGATTTTATGCAGCGCAGAAGGGAAAAGCAGCCGCTTGACTTCCCGAGCGCAGGCAGCGTTTTTAAACGTCCTGAGGGGTACTATGCGGGAAAATTGATCGAGGACTGCGGTTTGAAGGGCAGAGCAATCGGCGGAGCACAGGTTTCGGAAAAGCACGCCGGTTTCATTATCAATCGCGGCAACGCAACGGCCTCCGACGTTTTGCGCCTCATTGATGTTATCCGCGAAACCGTACTGCGCGAATACGGCGTTCTGCTTGAATGTGAGCTTTGCTGTTTGGGGTGAGAAAATGACCGAAACCGAAAAAATCGGCGTTGCCTCCGGCTGTCGGCGCGAGCTTGCCGAGATCAACGTAAAATCAAACTGCTGTCGAAGAGCCTTGCTTGACGGCATGATGATCAATGCCGCTGTTGAGGGAAAGACGGTTCGCTTTTTTCTCGACGAGCAGACTGCCGCCGACACGGCGCTCCGCCTGCTGCGACAATGCTGGTCGGTGCAGACCGATGCAAAGCCGATCCGTCGGGGGGCACACCGCAGGCTCGAGATCGCATTTGCATCACAGAAGGTCGTCGACCGTCTTCTTCGGATGCGTGAGAATGCATCTCCGGCAGACGGCTGTGACGATTGTGTCATTTCCTTCGTGCGGGGAATGTTCATTGCCGCAGGAACCTTGACTGCGCCCGAGAAGGGATTTCATCTTGAATTTTTGATCAGAGAGCCCCTGGCCTGCGGCGTGGCGGAGGTGGCTCTTCTACAGATCACCGATCCGCCAAGGAGGGCGAATCGCGCACAGGCAATCGGGCTCTACTATAAACGCGGAGAGACGATTGAGGAGATTTTGGCCGCACTTGGGGCGACCAAAACGGTGTTTGAACTGATCAATGCCAAGATCCTAAGGGAAATCCGCAACCATGAGAATCGCGTGGCAAACTGCGATTCGGGCAACATTCGAAAGTCTGTTTCCGCCAACGGAAAGCAGCTTGAGGCGATTTCCGACCTGCGCCGTCTCGGCCGTTTTAACCGCCTTGACGATGAACAGCGGCGCACCGCTGAGCTGCGCGAGCGCAATCCGGAGCTTTCGCTTGGTGAGCTTGGGCTTCGGATGTCCCCGCCGATCTCCAAATCGGGGATGTATCACAGAATGAATAAAATTATGGAGGCCGCAGAAGCGGCACGGGCTGAGGCTGAGAGAAAGGAGTGAGTGGCGTGGCCGAGTTTGTACATCTGCATTTGCACAGCGAATACAGTCTGCTTGACGGTGCGTGTCGAATCAAGGACATTCCCGCACGTGCGCGCGAATGCGGACACACGGCCGTCGCTCTGACCGATCACGGCGTCATGTACGGCGCGGTTGCCTTTTGGCGCGCCTGCCGTGATGCGGGAATCAAGCCGATTATCGGCTGTGAGGTATATGTCGCTCCCCGTTCACGCTTTGAGAAAAGCGGCGGGAACGGAGAAGGGAACTATCACCATCTCGTTCTGCTCTGCGAAAACGAAATCGGGTATCGAAATCTGCTATATCTGGTTTCTCACGGATTTATCGACGGCTTTTACAGCCGTCCGCGCGTAGATATGGAATTACTCCGTGCGCATCACGAGGGACTGATCGCGCTCTCTGCTTGCCTTGCGGGGTATATCCCCCGTGCACTGATGCGGGGAGAATATGACATGGCCCGCCGCCATGCCGAGGAAATGTCAGCCTTGTTTGGCGAGGGAAACTATTATATTGAGCTTCAAAACCACAATCTTCCCGATCAAACGGCGGTTTTGCCTCAGCTCGTTTCTCTCGCGCGCGATTGCGGACTTCCGATGGTCGCAACCAACGACGTGCACTACCTGCGGAAGGCAGATGCACACACCCAGGCTGTGCTTATGTGCATTCAGACCAACCGAACGTTAGATGACGGCAAGCCGATCGGTTTTGAAACCAACGAATTTTATTATAAATCAACCGAGGAAATGGAGTCCCTTTTTGGAGAATACGAGGGAGCAATTTCCAACACCGCAAAAATCGCGGCGCGCTGTAACGTTGAATTTGATTTTGACCGTTATGCGCTTCCCACCTTTACGCCGCCCGGCGGGGTGAGCACGGCAGAGTATCTTCGCACCTTGACAGACGCAGGATTTGAACGGCGTTTGTCAGCAGGGGAGATTTCCTTTACCGAAGAACATCCCGAGCAGGTTTACCGCGAGCGTGTGGAATACGAATTGTCGGTCATTGAGCAGATGGGCTTTGCCGATTACTTTCTTATCGTTCAGGATTACGTTGGCTTTGCGCGCCGCTCGGGGATTCCGGTCGGACCGGGAAGAGGATCGGGCGCGGGAAGTCTTGTGGCCTATTTGCTTGGCATTACCGACGTTGACTCGATTAAATATGATCTGCTCTTCGAACGCTTTCTGAATCCCGAGCGAGTCAGCATGCCCGATATTGATATTGATTTTTGCTACGACCGCCGTGATGAGGTGATTGATTACGTGATCGAGCGGTACGGACGCGATCACGTGGCACAAATCGTGACCTTTGGTACGCTGGCCGCCCGCGCGGCGGTGCGTGACGTCGGACGAGTTCTGGGAATGCCGATTGCCAATGTGGATGCAGTTGCCAACGCCATTCCGCGCGACCTTGGTATTACGTTGGCAGAAGCGATGCAGACGCCGGAGCTTCAGGCACAGATGGAAGCAAGCGCACAGGTAAGAACGCTGCTTGATCTCGCTTCTGCAATTGAGGGAATGCCGCGAAACGTTTCGGTGCACGCGGCCGGTGTCGTGATTACCGAGCATCCGCTTTGGGAATATGTGCCGCTCGGCAAAAGCAACGATACCGTGGTCACCCAGTATGATATGGACACCATTGCGTCTCTTGGACTCATCAAATTTGATTTTCTCGCACTTCGGTATCTCACCATTCTTGCGGAAGCAGAAGAGCAGGTGAGAGAAAATCTGCCTTCATTTTCACTGAATTGCCTGCCGCTTGATGATGCGGCAACCTATGCGCTGATTTCCCGTGGAGATACAGGCGGTGTCTTTCAGCTCGAATCGGGCGGAATGCGGCAGATGCTTGCGAATCTCAAGCCGCATAGTATTGACGATATTCTCGCTGCCATTGCCCTTTACCGTCCCGGACCGATGGAATCGATTCCGCGATATATTGAACGGCGGCACGATTCCCGAAAGATCACCTATCAGGTTCCGCAGCTGGAGCCCATTCTTAAGGACACTTATGGCTGTATCGTATATCAAGAGCAGGTTATGCGCATTTTTCGCGAGCTTGCGGGGTATACCTATGGCCATGCGGATATTGTGCGCCGGGCCATGTCAAAGAAGAAGGCCGCTGTCATGGAGGCTGAACGGGAGAACTTTCTCCGCGGAACGGCCGAGCGCGGAATTGCGTCCGAGACGGCCGCGGAGCTGTTTGAGGAAATGGCGAGCTTTGCCAATTACGCATTCAATAAATCTCATGCGGCGGCATATGCGGTAATTTCCTACCGAACCGCTTACCTGAAGGCCCATTATCCGCAGGCGTTCTTTGCCGCACTTCTGACCTCTGTTCTCGGAAACAGCACAAAGGTCAGCGAATATATTGCAGAGTGCAATAAGCGCGCGATTCCCGTCCTTCCTCCCGACATCAATCAAAGCCGCATGGTTTTCCACGTATCGGAGAATGGTATTCGGTTTGGTCTGCTTGCGCTGAAAAATGTTGGACGGCAGTTCATTGATGCAATCCTGCGTGAGCGGCAGAAGGGAGAATTTATCTCCTTTGACGATTTCGTTGAACGGATGGCGGGACAGGATCTCAACAAGCGGCAGATTGAAGCGCTGATCAAATCCGGTTCCTTTGACCGTCTTGGGATCAGCCGAAGCCGTCTGCTTGCTGCCTACGAGGAAATTGTGGACAGTGTAACCCAGAAAAGCCGCGCCAATCTTGCAGGACAGCTTGATCTTTTCTCGGCAATTCCGGGCGCCGCCGAACGGCCGCAGGGATATATCTATCCTGAAAAGCCGGACCTCACGCTCAGAGAAAAGCTCGTCATGGAAAAAGAATGCTCAGGGATGTATTTTTCGGGGCATCTGCTTGACGGATACAGCGCGCATATCGCATCCCTCTCCCCGACTCCCGTTGCCGCCTTGCTTGCGGCTTATGCGGAGGATGCACCGCCCGAGATGAGGGAACCGTTTGCCGATAAAAAAATGATTTCGGTTGCGGGAATGATTACCGGAGTTGCAAGAAAGACGACCAAACGCGGGGAAACCATGCTTTTCTTTACGCTGGAGGACCGTCTCGGCGAAATTGAGGTGCTCGCCTTTCCGCGCCAGTATAATGCCTATGCAGAGCTTCTGCATACCGACAGTGCCGTATATCTGCGTGCATCAATCTCGGTTCGTGATGATGAAATGCCGAAGCTGCTTCTGGGTGAGGTGACGGAATTGCTTGAAAACGAGCCGTTTGCGCGCATTTCCGCAGCCCAAAAGGCAAAAGGTCTGCCTGATCGGACAAGCGGCGGCAAGACGGTTACGTCGTCGCCTAAACAGAACGAATCGGACAAGCCGAAAAAACTCTATCTTCGCGTGCCGGATACCGATTCCGTCCAATACAAAAAAGCGCTCAATCTCGCCCGTATTTTTGAAGGGGAGATTGAAACGCTGATCTATGACGGCTCGACCGGACAGTATGCAAAAATCGGTGGAGTAGCCTTGAGTGAGCGAATTTTGTGTGAATTCCGGAATATTCTCGGCGCAGAAAATGTCAAATACCAGTAAGGAGAGAAGATTATGTTTGGCAAGAAAAAAATGAAAGAACAAAAAAACGGCCGAATGGCATATCGAGCAACCGGACGGATTGCCCGCCCGCTTTCCTTTCTTCTTCGTATTACCTTTTTTCTTCTTCTTGTTTTTTCGGCTGTTGCGTTGATCTGTATGGTGATTATCGCGCCCATGCACGCTGCACTCGAGGATATAACGCCGGCACCCTATCTGCGTGCAGAAACCGGTGCAAACGGGAACACGGTGTATCACGTTTCCATGGGAGACGGAGTTCGCATATCCGTTCCCGAGGAGCGTGTAACGGCGTCCGCAGTCAAGACTGCGCTTTATGCGGGACTGGTCAGGTTTTGCCTCGGATGTCTGATTCTGGCACCCCTTTGCCGCTTTGTCTCCCTGCTTCTGCACAACCTGGCAGAAGGCAGATTTGGGGACAAGCGAAATCCCGATATGATCTGCTTCTGCGCACTGACGGTTCTTGTCGGCTCTCCGCTGTATTCTTCGGTGTCGGGATATTTTAACTTTCTGCTCCAAAAGGCATTTTCCGGTCCCGGGATGATGATGCGATATGCATTCCGCCCCGACTGGGTAGCGTTGATAACGGGACTTTTGCTTCTGCTTGCCGGCTTTGTGTACGGCTGTGAAACGGCACGTCTTCCTGCATCGCCCCCTCTTCCCGTAAAGGATGAGGGAAGGACTGAGGAGGAAATCTGAGGACCTATCCGGTATAGTCTTCCGTGATTGCGCGAAGCGCGCTCTCACCTACGACCGTGATTCCGGCATCCAGTTGGGCGCGGTCGCTCGACGGCAGGGTGCGGATATCCACGCCGAGTATTTCATAGAGAACGCTTTCGTCGTGATTAAAGACACCAATTTTCCCTTCATAGGTGCGCAATACGTATTTGTGCGTATTGTCGGGACGAAGGGCTGCACACAGACGGTCAAATTGTGTTCGCATCGAAATTTCGCTGCGGATCGTGCTTTCCTTCAGTTGATTCACCTCGCGCATTGCCGACACGGCCAAAAACACGCTGAGCAGCGAAAAAATGAGCCCGGCAGCAAGAAGTACGGCCAATCCCTTCCGTGCGCGGGGAAGTTCTTTCCATTTCTGCATAATCTTCCATTCCTTTCCCTTATTTTTTCCTTACAGGATGTATTCTTTCCCGAAATTCATACTGTATTCAAAAAATAGGCGTATAATAACTTTTGTATTTTCGGTATAATAAAGATAAATTACCAATTATCACAAGGAGGAGCGCTCCGGTGAGCGCGAATCAATACGCATGAATCAAACGCCAAAGCGAAGAAATACCGGTTGGGGCAGAGAAATCCTGCACGCGTTCAGGATTATCGGCCGTATTTTGCTCAAAGCGGTCAGTTGGGTATTCAACATTGTGATTACCATCCTGCTGATTGCCGCAGTTACCGGAATTATTGTGGGAAGCGCCTTTGCGGTATACGTCAAAAATTTCGTCGATACCGAGGTGGATGAGTCGAAATTTATTTTGTCGCAGACCAATCAGACCACAAAAATTTATTACATGGAATATGAGGATCGTGTCAACCGGGTAGGGTATCCGGTTGAGCTTGTCGACCAGCGGCTTTACGGTGAGACGAACAACCTGATCGTGTCCTTCAAGGAAATGCCGACCAATCTCATCAACGCCTGCGTTGCCATTGAGGATGAGCGCTTCTGGAGTCACGACGGGGTTGACTGGCTGCGTACGATTAAAGCAGCGGCCAACTTTGTGCTAAAATTCGAGGACGAATTCGGTGCATCCACCTTGACACAGCAGCTCATCAAAAACGTGACCGGTGATAAGGATTATAAAATCCAGCGTAAGGTACAGGAGATTTTCTGGGCGCTTGATTTGGAGCAGAAGCGGAGTAAAGAGGATATTATCACGATGTATCTGAATATTATTCCGCTTTCCCGAAATTGCTACGGCGTGCAGTCGGCGGCGTATACCTATTTCGGTAAGGAAGCCAAGGATCTGACTCTGCTTGAATGCTGTGCGATCATCTCGATTACGAACAATCCGTCGCTCTACGATCCGATCAGCTGTCCGGAGGCCAATACCTACCGTCGAAATCTCGTTCTTGATAAAATGCTTGAGCTGGGGTATATTTCTCAGCAGGAATACGATGACAATTACGATCGCCCGCTTGAGCTGAACGTGCAGATTTCCACCAATGAATCCAATATCTACTCCTGGTATACCGATAT
>JAZNCR010000045.1:0-5575 GCA_045587605.1 Eubacteriales bacterium | reverse complement strand
CAGGACACGCGGTTTTGGAGACCGCTGCTCTACCTGCTGAGCTATACCCCTTTAGAACAACGAGGATATTATAGCACAGGGGCGAAGAAAAAGCAAGAGGTTTGGGAAAAAAAGATTGACTTTTTTTCGGAAATGTTTTATAATATGGAACATGACAGTTAGATTTTCCATATCCGTATCAGAAAAATCTCGGAGTAAAGAGGGGATTCCTGTGAAAAAGTCCCGCGCAGCGGTGCGCCATTTGTGTGTTTCGGCATTGTTTGCCGCCCTTGTGTTTGTTGCCACGGCGTATTTGCCGCGGATTCCGACGGTGAACGGTTACGTGCACCTGGGAGATACGTTTGTTTTTCTGTGTGCGTCACTTTTGCCGACGCCCTATGCGATCGCCGCGTCTGCGCTTGGCGGAGGCATGGCTGATCTCATGACCGGATATGCGATCTGGGCGCCTGCCTCTTTTTTGATCAAGGGCGCAACTGCCGTTTTCTTTACTTCGCGTGCCAAGCAGATTCTGTGTGCACGAAACTTTTTTGCCGTTGCGGCTGCCGGTGCGATTTGTGTGGGTGGCTACTACCTCTGGGCAGCATTAGTCATCAGCGGAAGCTGGGTAGCACCCGTGAGTGAGCTTCTGCCCAATCTGATGCAGACGGTGGTTAGCGGAATTTTTTATGCCCTGCTTGCCGCCGTGCTTGACCGTGCACCTGCGCTTCGGCGCATTTTCTGCACATAAGGACCAAATGAAAGATCGAGAAAGGATAATGGAATGAAATTGTTGGCGTTGGGCGATATCGTCGGTGTGAGGGCCGTGGAGCACCTTTCACGGGAGCTTTGGGGACTGCGGAGCCGCCTCGGGGTAGACTGTGTTGTGGCAAACGGAGAGAACGCCAGCGATATTCACGGGCTGTCGATGCAGGATGCACGCACGCTGCTTGACGGCGGCGTTGATCTGCTGACCACCGGAAACCACGTTTGGGGAAAGCGGGATCTTATTCCTCTGCTTGAGGAGGAGTCGCGCGTGATTCGTCCCGCCAACTATCCGCCGACGGTGCCCGGCAGCGGATATTCGATTATTTCTGCCGGCAGCTGGCGGATGCTTGCCATTAACGTTATGGGTGTTGTATTTACCGATCCGCTCGGCGATCCGTTCGATACCGTTGAGCGTATTCTTTCCCGTGAGGCGGGAAATTACGATTTTGCCATGCTGGATATTCACGGCGAGGCGACTGCTGAGAAGCTGGCGCTCGCCCGCGTCTTTGATGGCAGGATTGCGGTTATCTTTGGCACGCATACGCACGTGCAGACGGCCGACGAATGTATTCTCCCCGGCGGGAGCGGATATATCACCGATCTCGGTATGTGCGGTCCCACCGACGGGATACTCGGCACGGATGCTGAGGCGGTCATCCGTCGATTCCGCACACATATGCCGCAGCGCTTTACCCCCGCACAGGGAAAGCTCGGCATCCGCGGTGCAGTATTCACCCTTGATACTGACCTTCATGTGAGCGCGGTGGAGCGAATTGCGATTGAATAAAATGCGAAAAAACGCGAAGGACCTCAGGTCCTTCGCGTTTTTATGGTTCCAAGCTTACTCGGCAACGGTGATTTCAGCAGATTCGAGGAGCATTTCCTGGACCTTATTCCAAAGCAGAGAGTTGCGAATGGTTTCCTCGCCGTACTGGGTAACGAAATCTTCGGTAGAATAGCCGTAATACTCGGCATACTCAGCCAGACCGTCCTGATATTCCTCGTCGGTCAGCGTGACGTTTTCGGCCTTGACCAGAGAGTAGAATACCAAATCGTCCTTCACGAGATTGCGGGCATCCTCACGGACCTGCTCATCGGTAATCCCCTGCATCTGCAGATAGCTCTCGTAGTCCACACCGTAGTAGATAGCCCCGGCCATGTTGTATTCGACAACAAACTGCTGATAGATATAGGTAACCTTTTCCTCGGGGAGGGTGTGGAAGGTGCAGTTGTCAATCACCTGCTGCCAGATATCGGCCGCTACCTGCGAGCGAGCGTCGGCTTCCTTCTGCAGAAGAAGGGCTTCGCGGAGTTCGGCGGCAAGCACGTCGGCGCTTTCCATGCCGAAGATTTTCTTTGCAAACTCGTCGTTGAATTCGGGGACAATCGTCTCACCTTCAATGTAGTTCAGCGTGCACTTGAAGGTGGCAGCCTTGCCGGCCAGATCCTCTGCGTGGTAATCTGCAGGGAAGGTGGTTTCAATATCGAAGGAGGAGCCGGGCATTTTGCCGATGATTGCGGGGACAAAGCCTTCAATGAAGCCGCCGTTTCCGGTCAGCGTGATCGAAGCACCCTCAGCGGTTCCGCCCTCAAACTGAACGCCGTCAATATAGCCGCTGTAATTGAAGTTACAGGTGTCGCCCTCAGCGGCGGCGCGGTCGGTGATCTGCGTGGGCTCGGCGTAATACTCGAGCATGGCGTTAAGCTGCTCGAGATATTCCTCGTCGGTCACCTCGGCTTTCTCCTGCGTGGCCTTGAGGCCCTTGTATTCGCCGAGGGTCAGATAGGCGGCGAGATTCTCTTCCATATAGATGAAGGGGTCTTCTTCGATCTTCTCCTCGCCGGCGATGAGATTGGGTTTATCGGGGTCAATGACGGGGACAGCGGTGGTTTCTGCCGGATCAGCCTTGGTTTCCTTGCCGTCAGCCGCCGACGGTGTGCCGCAGGCGAAGAGCGAGACGGCGCAGAAAAGCATGGCCAGTGCGGCCGAGAGAATACGTAAGTTGAGCGATTTCATATTTGATTTCCTTCTTTATCTGTAAATTTTGCGCGGATCAAAAATGTGCTTTTATTATACCACTATCTTTGCGAAAAGGGAAGTGGCTTGTGCGAGAATTAACATTATCGTCACAAACGGGCGAAGAGAGAGGACGAAAAAAGGAACCCTCACCATGCAAGCGGGAGGATTCCTTGTTTCGGATGCGCGTTCACGTTATGCATCCTGCTTAATGACTTCCTTGCCGTTGTAAGAGCCACAAGCCTTGCAAACTCTGTGCGAGAGATTGTACTCGCCGCACTTCGGGCACTTAGTCATACCGGGCAAATCGAGCTTCCAGACATTGGAGCGTCTCTTGTCTCTGCGTGCCTTCGATACCTTTTTCTTCGGTACTGCCATTGCTTATTCCCTCCTTATCATTCCGTGAAAACGATTTTACACTCTATTATATCACACGTTTTCATCTTTTTCAAGTAGTTTTTTCAAAATTTCGAAGCGCGGATCAATTTCTTTTTGCGGACATCCGCAATCCCCCTCGCTGAGGGGCTTACCGCACTTGGGGCAAAGTCCGGGACAATCCTCGCGGCAGAGCAGCCGGAAGGGAAACTCCAGCAGCATTGCCTCTCCGATCTGCTCGTCAATATCGAGCAGGCCGTCCTTTACCACAACGTATTCGTCCTCGTCGAAGCCCTCGCTCTGACTGACCGTGCGCAGACTTTTTTCGTCGATAACGGTACGGCAGAAGTCAAAAGAGAAGCTGCCGCGCACAGGGGCAAGACAGCGGGCACATTCTCCGGCATAGGGGACGTCGCAGGAGAGGGTAAGGTTCATATATCCCGTATGGTCGGTGATCTCACCGGTGACACGCGCCGGCTCGGGGAAGACGATGCCTTCCATCGGCGGCGGGGTCAGGGTATAATCGACCGAAAGAGCAGGAAGCTCACCGCGCAGAAGCGGGCGAAGATCAAGGATCATGGTAAATCACGCCGCATCGCGGCTCCTTTCCCGAATTGTCAGGCAGAAAAAACCAGACTGCATATTATTATATCCGTTTTGCGTCCCTTTGTCAAGGAAAATTTTTGCCTTTACCAAAAATAATTCCCACAAATAGGCATTTTAGCACAGCGTCAGGGAAATTTCAAGGGCTTTCCTTGGGAAAATCCTTTTTTGACAATAAAACGGTATGAGACAATGCTGACGGATTCATTTGGGCGAAACAGATGAGAGGGGTATTCGCGGCAAAACACAGGCTGTGATGCCGATAAATGTAAAAAGTCTCCGCAGTTGCTTGACAGAACGGGCGAAACGCGGTAAAATAATAGGGAATATTTCGGCCTTGTGCCGAATCCGGGAAGGAAATCAAACCATGAAAAAAATATGCCGAATACTGTGTGCCGTGCTGGCGCTTATCCTTTGCCTTGGGGCCGCGGTTGGATGCGGCTCGGCGGGGGATGCGGTTATGACGCTCGGCGGGCAGAAGATTACGGTGAATATGTATATCTACTGGCTGTCCCGTTATAAGGCCGTTCACCTTTACGAATACGGAGGAAACACCGATACCGCCGAATTTTGGGAAATGCCGGTCGATGAGAGCGGACACACGCGCAATGAGATTTTTACCGCATATATCCTGGACAACACCATGACACGCCTGGCAGCGCTTCATCTGTTTGACGAATATAAGCTTCGTCTTCCTGCATCGTCGTCGCGTGCCATCGACGAAGCCATAGACGGCCTCATCGAAGAAGCGGGAAGCGAAACGGCACTCAACGAGGTGCTTGCCGCCTATGCGATCAACACCAAAATGCTCAGAGAGATCTACGAGATTGAGGAAAAGGTTGCGTATCTGGAGGACTATCTGATTGCCGAGGACGGTCCGCATCCGCTGACCGAGGAATACCAAAACGAATATTGCAGAGAAAATTACGCGCATTTCCGCCATATCTTTATCAGCACGGCGGATGAGTATCTGGTTGACGAGAAGGGCGCGTATATTACCGATGTGAACGGCAATCCGAAAACAGTTCCGCTCTCGGCCGAGGTGCTCGCCGAGAAAAAGAAAAAGGCTGAGGAGCTTGAGGGCAAGCTTTCGGCAGGTGAGGATTTTGACAGTTTGATGGCGGCCTATAACGAGGACGTGACTACCGCCGCAACCTATCCGAACGGTCTCTATATCACCCCCTATACCAACTATGTAACAGAAGTCAAGGATGCGATTTTTGGCATGGAGAACGGAGAATGGCAGATGGTGGAGAGCAATCTCGGCTATCATTTCTTCCTCCGCCTCCCCATTGAGGACGGCGCATATGCCGAAGCCGCGAACGCCGACTTTTTCTCGTCGTTTGCGCGCGACGTGTCCACCGAATGGTTTTTTGAGGTGATGAAGTCCTATAAGGACGAAATCGAGCTTGACTCGGCACTTATCAATACCTATTCGCTCAAAACGGTAAACGCGAATTATCTCTATTGATCGGCCGGTTTTCGGCGGTCGGGCAGGAAAAATCAAGCCATCAACCGAAATCGGAATATAAAAAAGGGCTACCGCATAAATTCGGCAGTCCTTTTTTGTATTCCGAAAACCCCGCCATAGTGGCGGGGTTCAATTGAGGCTAAGCCGATGAGCAGAAAACAGAAAGAGATAAGAGGAAAGCGATTATGTGCCTAAGGCCCCCTTGTGTAGAAGTGTTGGCGCAAGCGCCGCGAGGTTGCAAAGCAACCTCGGAGCTGTCGCCGAAGGCGACTGAGGGATTGTAAACGAAACGAACAGCAGAATGCGAAAATTTTTCGTTACAGCGATACATTAGGCTGGTAACAATCCCTCCGTCACGGCTTGCG
>JAZNCR010000044.1:0-3509 GCA_045587605.1 Eubacteriales bacterium | reverse complement strand
TGAGACGCAGATCAAAGGACTGCAAAAACCAGATCAGAACCGTCGCAACGAAAATAACCGTAAAGGCCTTCTGCAAAAAGTCCTTTGCCTTATCCCACATCAGCATCAGCACGCTCTTGGGGGAAGGCAGACGGTAGTTCGGCAGCTCCATCACGAAGGGCACCGGCTTTCCGCGATAGACAGTGCGGCTGAGGATGAGCGCACAAAGCACGCCGACCGCCATACCGCCCACATAGAGAGCGATCATCACCAGTGCGCGGTGATGGGCAAAAAAGGCCATGGTAAAGACCGAATAGATCGGAATCTTGGCCGAGCAGCTCATGAATGGGGTGAGCAGAATGGTCATTTTGCGGTCGCGCTCGGAGGAGAGCGTCCGGGTTGCCATAATGGCCGGCACCGAGCAGCCGAAGCCGATCAGCATCGGCACGAAGCTGCGCCCCGACAGACCGATTTTGCGCAGGAGCTTGTCCATCACGAAGGCCACGCGCGCCATATACCCCGAATCCTCAAGGATGGAGAGGAAGAAAAAGAGGGTGACGATGACGGGCAGGAAGCTGAGCACGCTGCCCACACCTGCGAAAATGCCGTCAATGATAAGACTATGTACCACGGCGTTGATGCCGAAGCGGGTAAGCGCACCGTCGACTGCTGCCGTCAGCCAGTCGATGCCGAGCGCCATCAGATCGGAGAGGAATACACCGATCACACCGAAGGTGAGATAGAAGATCAAGAGCATAATGCCGAGGAAAACCGGAATGGCAAGGTACTTATGGGTCAGAATGCTGTCGATGCGCACGCTGCGTTTGTGCTCGCGGCTCTCGCGCGGCCGCACGACGGTATCGGCACAGACGCGTTCGATAAAGGCATAGCGCATATCGGCCAGCGCAGCATTGCGGTCGAGTCCGCGGTCGGTCTCCATTTCGGCGACAGTATGCTCGAGCGTGTCAAGTTCGTTTTGGTTGAGCTCAAGGCGGGAAATAATATCCTCGTCCCCCTCAACCAATTTGGTGGCGGCGAAGCGGAAAGAAATTCCCGCGGCCTGTGCATGGTCCTCCACGAGATGAGAGACGGCGTGGATACAGCGGTGAACAGGACCGACATCACAAAAATCGTAGATTTTCGGAGGGGTTTTCCGCTTGGCGGTTTGCACTGCGAGGGCAATCAACTCATCAATTCCCTCGTTTTTGGCCGCACTGATCGGTACAACGGGAATTCCGAGCTTGGCAGAAAGCCCGGCAATATCGATTGTTCCGCCGTTTCCGCGCACCTCGTCCATCATGTTGAGTGCCAGAACCATCGGCAGGCGCATTTCAATCAATTGCAGGGTCAGGTAAAGATTTCGCTCGATATTGGTTGCATCGACGATATTGATAATACCGTCGGGTTTTTCACCGAGGATGAAATCCCGTGTCACGATCTCCTCGCTGGTATAGGGACGCATGGAATAAATACCGGGCAGATCGACGACGGTGCAGTCCCGATAGCCGCGCACCGTACCCGTTTTGCGCTCTACCGTAACGCCCGGAAAGTTGCCGACGTGCTGGTTTGAACCGGTCAGTTGATTGAAGAGCGTGGTTTTTCCGCAATTCTGGTTGCCCACAAGAGCAAAAATCATTCGCGCTCACCCTCCTTTCGGTCAAGCACGGTAATCTGTCTTGCATCCTCAAGACGAATGGTCAGCGTATAGCCCCGCAGGCGGAGTTCAATGGGATCGCCCATCGGTGCGATTTTGGAAACCGTGACGGCCGTCCCCGGAATCAGGCCCATATCGAGCAGACGGCAGCGAAGCGGACCTTCTCCGCCAACCCGCTCGATCATGCCCGCTGTGCCGATCGACAATTGATCAAGTGTCATAAAAACCTCGCAAAAAAGATTGAGTTAGTATAGGATAACCTCGGTTAGTATAGCATAACTCGATCAGCTTGTCAAGAGAAATCCCAAAATTTTCAAGCAAATTTTTATAACCGAAAAAAAATGCTTGACAAGCAAGAACAATTGTGCTATGATAAACCCAAGACAGATTTCTGTCACGGTATTATCCGTTCCAAGGTAAGGAAACGAAGAGAAAATGACTGCCATCATCACCCGTGCATACTTTTTCTTTTTCTTTAGCTTTGCGTTTTATTTTCGCAAGGCTTTTTGTCGTTTAACTGCCGGAGCGTGATTGAAATACCGTTTTGATCATTCAACCATTAAGCCGCAGTGAAACGACACTGCGGCTTTTCTCTTCGCAGTTTCGTTTCCCGGTCATTTTAGGAGGATATCTTTATGATTGCCAAACTCATTAAAAATCCCGATCCCCGCAAAGTCGATGAACTTCTCGTGCGTCTTGCCGAGATGGGGATAAAAGGACAGCCCATTCAGGGCGGCGAAACGACGGTCATTGCCCTGATCGGCGACACCACGAAGGTGGATCACGATTTTCTGCACGCGCAGGAAATCATTGAGGACGTCACCCGAATCCAGGAGCCCTATAAGCTCGCCTGCCGCAAAACGCATCCTGCCGATACCGTGGTAACGGTTGGCGGGACAGCCAAGATCGGCGGCGGAAGCTTTGCCATGATGGCCGGTCCCTGCTCGGTCGAATCGCGGGATCAGCTCTGCACCATTGCGGCGGCAGTCAAGGCGTCGGGTGCGTCAATTCTGCGCGGCGGTGCCTTCAAGCCCCGCACCTCGCCCTACGCATTCCAGGGGATGCGCGACGCGGGCATTGAACTGATGCTTGAGGCCAAACGGCAGACAGGGCTTCCCATCGTGACCGAGATTATGGATATTTCCCAGCTTCCCCTCTTTGAAGAGGTGGATATGATTCAGGTCGGTGCGCGCAATATGCAGAATTTTGAGCTGCTCAAGGAGCTGGGTAAGCTTCGCCGGCCGATTCTGCTCAAGCGCGGCCTTTCGGCAACCCTTGATGAACTGCTGATGTCAGCCGAATATCTGCTGGCGGGCGGAAATACACAGGTTATCCTCTGCGAACGAGGAATCCGTACCTTTGAGACGGTGACCCGCAATACGCTGGATCTCTCGGCTATCCCTGCCCTCAAGCAGCGCACGCATCTGCCCGTTATCGTCGATCCCTCGCACGCAACGGGCAAATCGGCATACGTCGCCCCGCTTGCCCTTGCCGCCGCGGCGGTCGGTGCGGACGGACTCATCATCGAAGTGCACAACAATCCCGCCTGCGCCGTCTGCGACGGTCCGCAGTCCCTGACACCGGATGCATTCGACGCACTGGCCAAGCAGGTAAAGGCCATTCTGCCCATGGCTTACCACTATTCGCTGAACGGCTGATTGGTTTGAACAGACACATTTTATGCTAGCTCGCTGCGGCAATCAAGTATACCTTTGTTGCCACTCCTCAAAGCCTCGCCTCCCTTGTGCAGAAGGGTGGGCTTACGCCCGAGGTTGCAAGCAACCTCGGAGGTGGCACGGCGTAAGCCGTGACGGAGGGATTGTTACCAGCCTAATACAGCGCTGTAACGTGAAAATGATGTGCATTGCTAACCGTT
>JAZNCR010000043.1:0-4796 GCA_045587605.1 Eubacteriales bacterium | reverse complement strand
CGTCGGCCTCCGCCACGCCGCCCGTCAGCTGCGCGAGCAGGACGCCGCCTGCGTCTCTGCCCCGCCCGGGGATACGCCTCGCCTCCTCAAAGGAAACGGCATTGCCCCCATTGTCGGCGCACTGCGCGGCGATGCGGACTTTTTCAGGGGCTGTATCGCCGCCGATAAAATCGTCGGTCTTGCCGCCGCGCTCCTTTTCGTCCACGGCGGTGCCTCTGCCGTCTGGGGCGAGATCATGAGCGAACCGGCCGACCGCTTCCTCACCGGGCAGAACATCCCTCATGCAGCAGGCAAGCTGACCTCCCACATCATCAACCGCACAGGAGACGGTCTATGCCCGATGGAGAAAAAAGCAGGAGAGTGCACCTCCCCCCGCGAGGCTTGGGAGATATTCAACGCAATCATCGATTGAATCCGGCGGATACCGCAGCCTTTGCGGTATCCGCTTTTTCTTTTGCCGAACTTTTCCCCATATATTTCCTTCTTTTGACAGTCTGTATCCTTTTTTGCGATTTGCCGTCAATTTTTTCGCCGAACACCTTGCACTCGGCGCATATTTGGTTTATAATATAAAATAGGTTATTATACCACTCGAACGATTTTGCGATGGAAAGGAGAATGATGATGTCTGCCGCGCAGAAAGTAACCGTTGTTCTTCCCTCTCTCAACCCTGACGAAAAGCTCAGACGCGTTGTTGCGGGACTGACCGCACAGGGCTTTGATGATATTCTGATCGTCAACGACGGAAGTGATGCCGCACACCTTGCCAACTTCCCGTCAAAGGACGAATTTCCGCATATTGAGATTCTCACGCACGAGGTCAACCGCGGCAAGGGTGCGGCGCTCAAAACCGCATTTTCCCATTTTCTTGCCACCCGCCGTGACCGCATCGGCGTTGTCACCGTGGACGGTGACGACCAGCATCATCCCGCCGACGTCCTTTCCTGTGCTGAGGCGCTCTGCCGTGCGCCCGAGCATCTGATTCTCGGCGTGCGCGATTTCAGCCTTCCCGACGTTCCCGCCCGTTCGCGCAAGGGAAACCGCATTACCTCCTTCGTTTTCCGCATTTTCTGCGGCATCAAAATCTCGGACACGCAGACCGGACTCCGCGCACTTCCCGCCGTACATCTCTCCCGTATGCTCGAGGTGGAGGGTGACCGTTTCGAATACGAGACCAATATGCTGCTCGAGCTCAAGCGCGCACGCATCAAATGGACCGAGGTTCCGATCCGCACCGTCTATATCGAAGAAAATCAGACCTCGCATTTCCGTCCGATCGTCGATTCCTTCCGCATCTATAAGCTGATCTTCAAATTCATGCTCTCCTCCGGCGCGGGATGTGCGGTCGACATCGGCATCTTCTATCTGCTTGCCCTGCTCTTCGGTACGGCTTCCTCGAATCTCTCTATCTACGTTTATACTGCCATTGCCCGTCTCGTTTCCTCCCTGACCAATTTCGCACTCAACCGCAGTGTGGTCTTCCGCAGCCGCGGCAGCGTCGGGAAAACCCTTCTGCGCTACTATGCGCTGGCAATTCCCCAGCTGCTCATCTCCGCGTTTCTGGTTGACCGACTGACCTCGGGCTTGGAAACGGGCGCCTTCCTCACGACCGCCGTCAAGGCGCTGGTCGACGTTCTTCTCTTCTTCATCAGTTTTCGCATTCAGCGGGATTGGGTTTTCCGCGATCGCGAGAAAGGAAAATAATCTATGGAAAATCAAACGCAGCACGAGCAGGCGCAGAGCCGCCCTCCGGTTCGCCGCCCGACCCGTGTCGTTCCCCGCTTCCCTGCCGCCGGCACCGACCTTCTTCCTCCCCCGGAAGAAACGCCGATCGAGACGCCTGCAGAGGAAGCCAATACGGTTGCCGCGCCGATAGCCGAAGCATCCGATCCACATAAAAATATCCCCTCCGCAAACGCAGCGGAGAAGCCCCAAAAATCGACCCGTCGGCGCAAAACAAAGCGCACCGGATGGGCGATCGCGGGGATGATCCTCCGCCGCACACTGATTCTGCTGCTCGTCCTGATCCTTCTGCTTGTCGGCGGTGTTTTCGCCCTTTGCTATACCATCGTCCACGGGCCGAGTCCCACAATCCGCAACGCACTGGTTCTGACCGCCATGCAGACGAGTGCCGCGAAATGGGTCCCGGGGCTCTTCATGTCCGACGAGGAGGTAGAGAAAATCGTGGCAGACAGCCACGTCGTCCGCCACGAGGAGATCAACCTTGACGATTTTGCACCCGCGCAGAAGATTGACGAAAAAGGAGAGCCGATTGACGAGTGGGCAAATGCCATTGACGGGATGCGCTTTGAGACCATCAGCGGTCCCACCTTCAAGGGATACGTTTTGCTGATCCGCGATCCCTCCCGTATCTACGTCTCGACCTCAAGTGAC
Organism: Eubacteriales bacterium; assembly: GCA_045587605.1. Taxonomy (GTDB): domain Bacteria; phylum Bacillota; class Clostridia; order Oscillospirales; family CAG-272; genus SIG693. Next base: position 2,402 of record JAZNCR010000043.1, on the reverse strand, counting down.
TTCAAGAGCGGACTGCCCGGTATGCAGATTTTTGCCGGTGCCGACCGCGACGGTGCAGTTGCCGCCATCAACGGCGGTGAATTCTGGGATACGGGCGGAGGCGGAGACGGCGGTCGACCGCTCGGGCTTACCTATTCGCTCGGCAAAATGGTCTACAACGACTATTCCACCCGCACCTTCATCGGCATTGACGCGAACCATCAGCTGGTGGTTGCCGAATCGATGACCAAGGCAAAGGCCGACTCGCTCGGGATCAGAGACGCCGTTTCCTTCCAGAACGGCAACACCCTGATTACGCGCGAGGGAGACACGGTTCGCCTCCATTATAACGACGACAATACCGGCAAGGCCCAGCGCACCGCGATCGGTCAGCGCGCCGACGGCACGATCATCATGGTCGTAACCGACGGACGCACCGCCGCAAGCCTGGGTGCCACCCATAACGACATCATCGACGTGATGGTCGGCTACGGTGCCGTCACGGCGGGTATGCTCGACGGCGGCTCGTCTGCCATGATGTACTACCGCGATTGGTATACCAAATACAACGTCGACATCAGCACGCTGGATGAAAACCAGCGCAAGGGTATGGTCAACAAATTCAAGGCCTTTACCCCGCCCCGCTATATTCCCACCTACTTTATGGTCAGAGAGGAGGGTGCGTCGTGAGCCGTGAAAAAAGAAGAGGGAAATTCCGTTTCCCGATATTTTACATCTTTCTGCTTCTTCTCGTTGCGGCCGCCGTTACGGTGATGTACTTTGCGCTCGAGCAGGTCGAGATCGTGCTTGCAGACTTTGAGAATGCACAGCCGAAATACGCCGCCGAGGCGGTCTTCAGCACGCACTTTGCCAATCCGGATTTTGCCGCGCTGGCCAAAGCCGCCGGTATGCCCGAAAATATTTCCTCCTTTGAAACCGAGGAGGGCTTCGTGACAGAGCTGACCGAACGGTACGGCGGACAGCCGACCTCCTATGCCGCAACCACAGCCGGCGCGAACGGTACGCTGCGTTATCTGGTCAAGGCGGGCGAGCAGAAATTCGCCGTTTTCTCGCTCAAGAAATCGGCAGAAGCCTCCGCCTTCGGCTTTGAGCAGTATGAGCTCGGCGAGATTTCCCTCTATATCCGTCCCGAGGAAACGGTCACCGTTACCGCCCCTGCGGGGGATGCCGTTTACCTCAACGGCAAGCTGCTTGACGAGAGTTATATCACCGAAAAGGGAATCCCTACCTCCTCCTGCGAGCATATGCCCGAGGGCGTGGAGGGCATCACCTTTGTAACCTATGAAACGGGCGCATTGCTCCGCGCACCGACCGTCGAGGTTGTCTCCCCCTCCGGAATCCCCGCTCCCCTGATGCAGAACGGGGAAACGGGTGCGTGGGAGGCCGATATCGTCTACGATGACGCTCTGTCCGAAAAATACAGCGAGCAAATGATTAAGGTGGCGCAGAATTATGCCGCATACGTCATGCGCGACGGTTATTTTGCCTCCTTCTCGAACTATTTCGACAAGACGACCGACCTCTACGAAACCATTCGCCAGGTTCCCGTCGGATTTGTGTGGATCCACAACGGCTACAGCTTTGACGACGTCAGCGCAAGTGAATTTTATGCCTACAACGACGATACCTTCTCCTGCCGCATCCGATTCGTACAGGTTCTGCACCGCGACGGCAACGAGGACTACCGGGAGCAGTTTGACGTGACCTTCTATCTGCATCGGGTGAACGGTGAATTCCTCATTTACGATATGCTCAATAATCTCTGATGAAGGGAGACTGACATGCAAGCAATTATCAACGCAGATTTCGCGATTCTCGACTGGATCGCAGAGCATCTTCGCAACCCCATTCTTGATTTTCTGATGCCCATTATCACCAGACTCGGCGACGAGGGGATCTTCTGGATCGCCGTTGCGCTCGTTCTGCTGATCTTCCCCAAAACGCGAAAGACGGGCGCCATGATGGGGGTTGCCATGCTGCTCGGTCTTCTGATCGGCAATCTGACCCTCAAGCCGCTGATTGCGCGCGTCCGTCCTTACAATATTAAGGAAGGGATCGAATTGCTCGTCGCCCCCCTCTCCTCCTATGCATTTCCCTCGGGGCACACACTGGTCTGCTTTGAGGCCGCAACCGTATTGATGCTACGCCATCGCAAGCCCTGGGGCATCATCTCGCTCGTTGCCGCCATCCTGGTCGGCTTCTCGCGGATGTATCTCTATGTGCATTATCCCACCGACGTGCTCGGCGGTATTCTGCTCGGCGTTCTCTTCGGCTTCTGCGGCGTTTGGTTTATCAATGCCATCGTTCGCGCCATCTCGAAAAAGAAGACGCTGTGAGCCACATAATCATCACAAAGAAAAGACAGCCGCGAGCAAGTCGGATCGTAGCCATGTCGTTCTGTG
>JAZNCR010000042.1:0-2970 GCA_045587605.1 Eubacteriales bacterium | reverse complement strand
GTACGCCCTTCATCTCGTACTGCGAATACTTCCAGCCGGTGGAGTTGTCGCTGTCGTCGACCTTTACGCGGAATTTTGCCGAGAGCTTGTCGCGCAGAGCATATGCGGCGTCGAGAACGCCTTCCTTATGCTGTGCAACGGGAATGATAACGACCTGAGTGGGAGCGATAGCGGGGGGAAGAATGAGTCCGTTGTCGTCGCCGTGGGTCATGATGATCGCGCCGATCATACGGGTCGAAACGCCCCAGGAGGTCTGGTGCGGATACTTGATTTGATTGTCGCGCGCGGTGTACTTGATGTCGAAAGCCTTTGCAAAGCCGTCGCCGAAGTAGTGGGTCGTGCCGCCCTGAAGAGCAACGCCGTTGTGCATCATCGGCTCGACGGTGTAGGTCTCAACCGCACCCGCGAACTTTTCCTTTTCGGTCTTCTGACCCTTGACTACGGGGATAGCAAGCGACTTCTCATAGAAATCGGCGTAAACGTCGAGCATACGGATGGTCTCCTCACGCGCCTCTTCTTCGGTCTCGTGCATGGTGTGACCCTCCTGCCAGAGGAACTCGGAGGTGCGGAGGAAGGGGCGGGTGGTCTTCTCCCAGCGCACGACCGAGCACCACTGGTTGTAGAGCTTGGGCAGATCGCGGTAGGAGCGGACGATATTGGCGTAATGCTCGCAGAAGAGGGTCTCGGAGGTCGGACGTACACACATCCGCTCGGTCAGACGCTCACTTCCGCCGTGGGTTACCCACGCGACCTCGGGTGCAAATCCCTCAACGTGATCCTTCTCCTTATTGAGCAGCGATTCGGGAATGAACATCGGCATATATACGTTCTCAACGCCGGTCGCCTTGAAGCGCTCATCCAGATTCTTCTGAATCAGCTCCCAGATTGCATAACCGTAGGGACGGATAATCATACATCCCTTGACGCTGGAATAGTCAATCAAGTCTGCTTTCTTGACGATATCGGTATACCATTTTGCAAAGTCCTCCTCCATGGAGGTGATTTGCTCAACCATTTTTTTCTCGTTTGCCATTGTTTTGATCCTTTCTTTGGCATTTTATGTCCTAAAGACACGATTCCACCGTATATTATACCGAATTCCATCCCGCTTGTCAAGTAAAACGGGATTTTTCCCCCGCAAAAAGCCCTTGGTGCGGGGGATGGGAGGATAAGTGAGGTATTTTCCTTGCCCGCCCTTGCTTTTCGGGGAAAAATCATGTATAATAAAGGCAGAATTGACATGACATCGAAAGGAGAATGCACCGTGTCGGACCTTACCTCCCCGATCACGATTCTGCCCGGGATCGGCCCTGCCCGCGCGGCCGCTTTTGCCCGCCTCGGCATCCGTCGTCTCGGCGACCTGCTCTTTCATTTTCCGCGCGGCTATGAGAACCGCGGCGCCATCACCACACTCGCGGCGGCTCCGACCGACACGAAATGTGCCCTCCTTCTGACGGTTGCCACCGAGCCGCGCGTGCAGACCATCCGCCGCGGCATGGTGCTCACCAAATTCCGTGCCTTTGACGACAGCGGCACGGTTGAGATCACCTTCTTCAACCAGCCCTATCTCAAAAATTCCTTCTCCCCCGGAGATACCTTCCGGTGCTGGGGTAAGGTCGAGCGCACGGGCAAGCGCTATGCCATCTCGAGCCCCGTCTGCGAAAAATACGATGGGATCACCCCGCTTCCCGATCTGATTCCCGTTTACCCCTTGACCGAGGGCATCACCCAAAACCAGATGAAGGCGGCGGTCTCCGCCGCGCTCGCACTCGGCACGCAGTCGCTGACCGATCCCCTGCCCGCCGAGCTGCGCACCGCACGCGCACTCTGCCTGCGCTCCTTCGCCCTGCGCGAAATTCACGCGCCGACCGACCTGGCATCCCTCGCCATCGCCCGCCGACGGCTGATGTTCGACGACTTTTTCACCTTTGCGCTCGGCCTCGCCGTCAGCGTTGAGCGGAGACGCACCCATACCGCCCCTCCCTGTGCCGACGGGAATATCTCCCTCCTGCTTGCTTCCCTGCCCTATCGCCTGACGGGAGCACAGACCCGCGTGATCGGAGAGATTGCACGGGATATGGCAGGGGACGAGCCGATGAGCCGAATCGTCATCGGAGACGTTGGCTGCGGAAAGACGATCTGCGCGGCGGCCGCCATGTATATTGCGGTCAAAAACGGCAGACAGGCTGCGCTGATGGCACCGACCGAGATCCTCGCCCGCCAGCATTACGCCGATCTTGCGCCCCTCTTTGCCTCGCTCGGCATCGAGTGCCGACTGCTCATCGGTGCAACGACGGCGGCCGAAAAACGCAAAATCAAAACCGCGCTCGCCTGCCCTGACGACCGTATTCGTCTTCCTATCGTCATCGGCACACAGGCCCTTCTCTCTGACGGCGTAGAATTTGCCGCGCCCGGCCTGATCGTCACCGACGAACAGCATCGCTTCGGGGTGGGCCAGCGTGCAGTACTGGCCGAGAAAAATGCGGGCGCACACCTGCTCGTTATGAGCGCGACCCCCATCCCTCGCACGCTTGCTCTCGTGCTGTACGGCGACCTTGCCGTTTCCCGCGTGGATGAAATGCCGCCGGGACGTCAGGTCGTGGACACCTTTGCCGTTGACGAGCGATACCGCGAGCGTCTGCTCGGCTTTATTCGCCGACAGGTCGAGGAGGGTGGACAGGTATACGTTGTCTGCCCCGCAGTTGAGGAGCGTGACGAGGAGGAGGCCGACAGCCTTTCCTTTGAGGCGCTTTTCTCTGCAGACCCGCACCCCGAGCGACCGCCGATGAAGGCTGCGGTAAGCTATGCGGACGAGCTTTCCCGCGCGCTGCCCGATCTGCGGATCGCATTCGTACATGGTAAGCTCCCCTCGCGTGAGAAGGGAGAAATTATGCAGCGCTTTGCCGCGGGCGAGATCGACGTGCTGGTCTCCACGACGGTGATCGAGGTCGGCGTCAACGTGCCGAACGC
>JAZNCR010000041.1:0-5612 GCA_045587605.1 Eubacteriales bacterium | reverse complement strand
GTACTCTAACAAGAAGGAGCGCCGCGAAAAGATCCTTGAGCTTATGGATTATGTCGGCCTGAATTCCGAGCATGCCACCCGCTATGCGCACGAGTTCTCCGGCGGTCAGCGCCAGCGTATCGGTATCGCGAGAGCGGTTATCATGCAGCCCGAGATGATCATTGCCGACGAGCCCATCTCTGCACTTGACGTATCGATCCAGGCACAGGTGATCAATCTGCTCAACGATCTCAGAGAGCGCCTGGGACTTACCATTATGTTCATCGCGCACGACCTGTCGGTGGTTAAATACTTCTCTGACCGAATCGGCGTTATGTACTTCGGAAAGCTGGTCGAGCTTGCCGATTCGGACGAGCTCTTCAAGAATCCCATGCATCCTTATACGAAATCGCTTCTTTCGGCGATCCCGCTGCCCGATCCCGTATACGAGAAGCAGCGCACGAGAATTCACTACAATCCCCTTGCGGAGCACGATTATTCGGTAAATGCTCCCTCGTTCCGTGAGATCACCCCCGGACATTTCGTATACTGCAACGACGCTGAAGAGGAAAAATACAAGCAGCTGGTCAAATAACAAGATGGATGGTTAAAGGACAGTGAAACAGGAAACCAAGGTAACGTTAACAAAATATGCGATTTGTTTCGGCGTTGAGGCACTCATCGCGTTCCTTGTGATTTGGTCAAAGGGATTTTTTGCGCATAGCACGGCGGTAAATCTCCAGATCTTATCAGACGCTTTCTTCGTCTCGGGTGTATTGATGACCCTTTTTGCGGGGATGCTGTACGTCAGCGGCGAGGGGGCGCTTATCGGCATCGGATTTGTTCTGAGAAACGTTGCGCTTGCCTTTATCCCTATGGGCAGAGCAAAGCACGAGCGATTTGCCGATTACCGCGAGCGTAAGCTCAGCGAGGCCAAAAAGCGAAATGACAGCTGTATTCTTGTAACGGGACTTTTCTTCCTTGCCATTGGAATCGTCTTTACGGTTATTTGGTACGTAAAATATTATCACGCATAAGATTGTGGGGGTGTCGCGCTTTTTGGCGCGGCACCCCGTCAAGTTTGTATGCGTATATAGCAAAAAGAATCACAGAACTCATCTTTGAATTCTGTGATTCTTTTTTATGGCTGGTTCGGATGACATCCTTGCGGCTGCTTATCTGCGGGCTTATACCAGCTCGTATGCAATCTGATACAGACGCTTGATCTCGGCCGAGCGCTCGGCACACAGATCCCGCATCGACTGAATCTGCTCAGGTGTGAAGGCGTCAAGATCGCCTTCCTTCAGCTTGTTCTTGTACATACGGTCAACGATCAGTGCGTAGTTGATTTCAACGTCGACAAGCTCTCCCTTGCGTTCAACAACAACAAGGTCGCTCTTGCCCTTGAGCAGAAGCTCGATCGCGTAAGAACCGACCTCAGCGGCGAAGAGACGGTCGCGAAGGGTGGGACGGCCGCCGCGCACGACGTGTGCCAGGCGGGCAAATTTCGTTTCAATACCGGTCTCGGCCTCGATCTTCCGGGCGAGCTCTTCCGAGTATTTTCCAAGGCCTTCGCTGACAATCACGATGAAATTGCGCTTGCCCATTGCGCGGAGATCGCGCATTTTCTGAATGGTAGCCGCTTCATCAAAGGGCATTTCGGGGATAACTGCCGCAACGGCACCCGTAGCAATGGCGGTGCGGAGTGCAAGTTCGCCGCAGTCTCTGCCCATGACCTCAACGACGTTGCAGCGTGCGTGCGATTCACAGGTGTCGCGCAGACGGTCAACCATCTCGCAAACTGTGTTCATTGCCGTATCAAAGCCGAGCGTATAGTCGCTGGCGGTAATATCGTTATCAATCGAGCCGGTCAGGCCAAGGGTGGGAATGCCGCGGCGGGAAAGGTCGGTCGCACCGCGGAAGGTGCCGTCGCCGCCGATGGCAATAATACCGTCAATTCCGTTTTCGCGGCAGGTGGCAATGGCTTTCTGCATACCTTCTTCGGTTTTGAAGTCCAGGCAGCGGTCGGAATAGAGGAAGGTTCCACCGAGGTTAACGATCCCGGCAACGTCGCGGGTGCCGAGGGGACGAATTTTGTTTTCCAGAAGGCCGCTGTAGCCGCCCAGAATTCCGACAACCTCAAGGCCGCGGTCAATTGCAGTGCGGGTAACTGCGCGGACACAGGCGTTCATACCGGGCGCATCTCCGCCCGACGTTAAGATACCGATTTTACGGAATTTCGTATTCATAATTGAGGTCCTCCAACTTTCCGATCTCTAAATCTCCGATGGGGTTGTTGTTTTGTAAACACTTGAGATTTTATTATAATATAGTTTGAAAAAAAAATCAAGAGTTTATGCGAATTTTGCGGGATTTTTTCGATAGAAGCAGAAAAATGGAAAAACCAGGCAGACAAATCGGGACGGATTCTGCCAAACGGAAGAGAATTATCTCTGAAATTTATGAGGACTGATGCAGAATGCATCAGTCCTCATAAACAGCTTATGCGGCAGAAGGTGACAGGGTTCGTCACACACGGAGCATGGCAAGAACGCGATAAAGTGCGTGGCTCGCTGCACAGGTGCGGATATAGGCACGGTCAGCGAGCGGATCGAGCGAGAGGAGATGTGTTTCTTCACCGTCTGCGGTGGAAATGCCCAGCCAAACGGTGCCGACCGGTTTCTGCGGTGTTCCGCCGCCCGGTCCCGCAATACCGGTTGTGCTGACGGCGATGGAGGCACCGGTCGCCATGCGGACACCGCGCGCCATTTGTGCGGCAACCTCAGCGCTTACCGCGCCGTGCTCTGCCAGCGTTTGATGCGAAACACCGAGTACCCCCTCCTTAACCTCATTCGCGTAAGAAACCACACTGCCGAGAAAGACGGCCGATGCGCCCGATACGTCGGTGATGCGCTTGGCGATCAGTCCGCCCGTGCAGGATTCTGCCGTTGCCAGCGTCAGACCGCGCTCGGCCATCAGGGGAATCAGAACGCCCTCGATCGAGCCCGCGTCAACGCCGTAGATATAAGGCGCGATTGCCGTTTGGCGCAGGGAAGCCTCCTCGGCGTCGCAGAGCGCACGGGCGGCGGATTCATTTTCTGCCTTTGCCGTGATGCGGAGCCTCACCTCGCCATCGCTGCAGTAGGGGGCAAGCGTTGGGTTTGCGGCGTGCTCCATGTGCTCCCGAAGAATTTCTTCGAGTGCCGATTCGCCGATTCCGAAGAGATGCAGGTTGCGGCTGAAAAGTACGGATTTCTGTCTTGCGGTGAGAAAGGGGCGAACCGATTCCTCGAACATCGGAATCAACTCGCGCGGGGGCCCGGGGAGAAGAATGGCAATCCCGCGGCGCACGTCCTCAATCGCAAGGCCGGGGGCTGTACCGTGCATATTGGGGAAGACGATCGCACCTTCGGGCATCATGGCTTGCTTGACGTTGTTTTCGGTCATCTTCCGTCCGCGGCGAGCAAAAAAGGCACGGATTGCGGCAAGGGAGGCTTCGTCGCAGAAGAGGGGACGGTTAAAGCAGGCGGCAGCCGTCTCCCGCGTGATGTCGTCACAGGTCGGGCCGAGTCCGCCGCTTGTGATGAGCAGATCAGCGCGGCTCAGCGCCCTGTCCATGGCCTCGCGCAGACGGGCGGGATTGTCCCCCACCACCGTTTGGTGATAGACCGAGATACCGAGGGCGGCCAACTCTCTTGCCAGATAGGCGGCGTTGGTATTCACAATATCACCGAGCAGAAGCTCGGTGCCGACGCATAGGATTTCTGCGGTTTTGATCTGCATAACGGATCCTCCAAACGGTTTCTTTTTGGTATTACGTGCACTGCGGTAAAGACCGCCGAAGCCATGCAGGCTTCGGCGGTCGAATGGATGAGATCAGTCGGCTTTTCCCGTGACGTGTACGTCGAGCTGCGGGAAGGGGATTTCGATACCTTCTTCGCCGAGGCGGTTGTGTACTGCCAGAAGCAGGTCGTGGTAAACGTCCCAATATGCGGCCGAATCTACCCAGACACGCAGGGTAAAGTCGAGCGAGGAATCGTTCTGTGCCGTCAGACGGGCGAAGGGAGCGGGATCCTGCTTGACGCGGCTGTCGGCCGATGCGCGCTCAAGGAGAAGTGCCGTCACGCGGTCGGGATCGGTGCCGTAGGCAACCGAGAAGGTCAAATCCACGCGGCGGGTTTCCTCGGAGGAGTAGTCCACGATGGTCGAGCTCATCAGGGCACCGTTGGGGATAAGAACGCGCTTGTTATCGGGCGTGTTGAGCACGGTGTAGAAAATGCTGATTTCCTTGACCGTACCCGTTTGTCCTGCGGCTTCGATGAAATGGCCGATTTTGAAGGGCTTGACAAACACAAGCATGATTCCGCCGGCCAGATTGGAGAGTGAACCCTGCAGAGCCAGACCGATGGCGGCGCCTGCGGTTGCGAGGACGGTAATAATGGAGGCGATCTCAATGCCGAGGATCGGGACGATTGCCACGGCAAGGATGATGTAAAGGGCAACCTTGATAAAGCTGTTGAGGAAACTGCGCATCTCCGCATCAACACGGGCATAGGCCTTTGATTTTTCAATCGTACGCAGCAAAAGCTTGATGAGCAGCATTCCGACGGCAAAAACGATAAGGGCAAAGAGCAGCTTGGTGCCGATGCTGATAACAGCATTAAGAATGGTGGTGAGAATTACGGGCATGGAAAAACTCCTTCTTTCCTTAAAATATTTGGAACGAATTCAGTATACCATAAAATTCCGCTTTTCGCAAGGTGTTTGGCGCGATTTTTATACCGCCATCGGGTCTGCCATCAGATCGGCCAGCGTCACGCTGTCGAAATAATCGGTAATCAGGTGATCGAGATTAACCCAAAGCGAGTGGGTTCTGCATTGTTCGGTGCGTGTGCAGGGGGCGGCCGTGCAGGCAAGGCAGGCGACGGGCGCGAGATCTCCCTCGGTCAGCCGCAGAATGTCTCCGACACGGTATTCGCCCGGCGCACGGGTGAGGCGATAGCCGCCGCCCTTGCCGTGAACCCCTTCGATCATCCGGTTTTGCGAGAGAACGGGCAGGATGCGTTCCAGGTATTTGAGCGAAATTTCCTGACGCTCTGCGACATCCTTCATGGGAATGTACCCGTCATTTCGATTTTCTGCAAGGTCAATCATAACCCGCAGGGCATAGCGCCCTCTGGTTGAGATCAGCATAATTTTCTCCTTACCTTATCCGCAGTGATCACAGTGCCCGCAGCTTGCGCAGTCGGGGAAGCGCGAGCGGTCGTAATCGATGCCGTTTTTATCGTAATAGTCCTTCAGCGCCGCCTTGATCGCTTCTTCAGCCAATACTGAGCAATGCAGCTTGTGCGGCGGCAGCCCGTCAAGTGCTTCGGCAACGGCACGGTTGGTCAGCGCCATTGCTTCATCAATCGATTTTCCGCGGATGAGCTCGGTTGCCATCGAGCTGGACGCGATTGCGCTGCCGCAGCCGAAGGTCTCAAATTTTACGTCGGCAATGATGCCGTCCTCAATTTTCAGATAAATTTTCATGATGTCGCCGCATTTGACGTTGCCGACCTCGCCGACCCCGTCCGCATCCTCGATGACGCCGAGGTTGCGCGGATTGCGGAAATGATCCATCACCTTTTCGC
>JAZNCR010000040.1:0-3275 GCA_045587605.1 Eubacteriales bacterium | reverse complement strand
CGGTTACAGGATAGGCGCAAAAAGTCCTTGCTTTTGGGGACTTTCGGGTTTTTGGTATTGACAAATATATGTATCAATGATACGATAATATAAAAAATTAAACCGGAGGTGTCGCATATGATAAACAAAAAATGCAATATTTTATTCGTGGGCAACAGCTATACCTTTTACAATAAAATGCCCCAGGTCGCGTTTACAGAAGCCGCTAAGCTTGCGGGATATGAGGTTGAAGTGGCCGAAATAACCCGCGGAGGATACCGTCTTTGTCAATTTGCCGATCCTGAGAATGAGGAAGGAAAGCGCTTGCGCGAGGAAATAAACGGCAAGCACTATGATTGCGCTATTCTTCAAGAGCAAAGTATGAATCCAATTAAGAACGAGGCAGAGTTTCTCAAGGGTGTTGAGGACGTGATGGCGTTGATCTGCGCGGACCGTTTCGTTTTGTATGCGACCTGGGGGCGAAACGACGGCAGTAAGGACCTTGAGGCTCTGGGGCTTACGCGCGAGGAGATGACCGAGAAATTAAGTGCTGCTTACAACAAGGCGGGAGGCTTATACGGCGCGAGGGTCGCGGAGGTGGGACGGGCGTTTCTTGCATATGCGGCAGAGCACAACAAGGACGAGCTTTATACGCCCGATAAGTCGCACCCCTCGGCGATCGGCAGTACAATTGCCGCCCGTGTCATCCTTGAGCAGGTGGTGGGCTGATCGGCCTGCTGAAATGCGCCGTCGGAACGTGAATCTTTGATTGAAAATTGGATTGCATTTATCTTGGTTGTATGCTATAATACCGATGCATGCAATGCCATCATATTTAAATGCCAAAGGAGAAATAATGATGAAGGAAACATGGCTCTGGCTTCCTCAAGCGCTTTATCCGAACGATCAAACCACGAAATTTGATGCGATAAGCGATAAAAAAACCGACACCTTCGTTGTGGCCGAGTTTAAAAGGGAGTATACCTTTGATCAGCCGATTTCATCGGTGCGTGTTCGCTTCAGTGCGGACACCGAAATTCAGCTTTTCTGCAATGGCGATATTCTTGCTACCGGACCCGCTGCGGTTGGCGGCGATTTTTTGGGGAACGGAAAGGCGAGAGAATGGTATTATGCCAGCGAGGTTGAATTTTCTCCCGGCGGAAAGAGCCTTTCGTTTTTTGCGCGTGTTAAGATGTGTCCGGTCAGAATATACGAATATTCAAAGGGACACGGCGGCTTTATGCTTTTTGCCACGGTGCAGCTTGCCGATGGCAGCACGCAGACGCTCTCTACCGACGATACCTGGCTGGTGCGTAAGAATGGGGCATATGCCAATGCCTGTACGTACGACGGAAGCATCCTGCCCGACCCCTACGTCAACGCAGAGGTGATTCCCGATATATGGAACGCGACCCTTGCGCCGATTCCCATCAGAACGGAAAAGGAAATTTCAATTGCGACGGTTTGCCTGAAGCCGCACGAGGAGCTTGCCGAAGTCTTTGAGCTGGATATGATTTACGGCGGGTTTATTCATCTTACCGTGGAAAATTGCCAGAGGGTTAACGTCTCTCTGCAGCTGCGCGAGCTCGATGAGACGACCCGTGTAAAGACGGAAAACGCTGTGCTTTGCGGCAATGATGAATACAGAAGCTTTCATTTGGACAGCGTTGGCAATGTAGTTGCTACGCTGAAGAATGAGTCGGATACCGAAGTGACGGTGAATATCGGCTTGATCACGACGTATTATCCCATTACGATTGATGCGGAAACGGTAACGAATGACGAGGCGATCAACAAGATTCTGCACGTATGCAAGCATACGTTAAAGTATTGCCGTCAGACGCATCACCTGGACAGCCCCCGGCACTGTGAGCCCCTGGCTTGTACGGGAGACTATTATATCGAGGCTCTGATGACCGCGTATTCCTTTGCGGATATGCGTTTGGCAGAATTTGATATTGAGCGGACGGCGGAGCTTCTGCGCCATAATGACGGCAGAATGTTCCACACGACCTACAGCCTGATCTGGGTCAGAATGCTTTACGACGTATATATGATCTCCGGCAATTTGGAGCCGATCAAAAAATGCCGGGATGCGCTTGATCTTCTTTTTGCGCGCTTTGCTACATATATCGGAGAGAACGGCTTGATTGAAACGCCCCCTGATTATATGTTCGTGGACTGGATATATATTGACTGCCTGTCCATGCACCATCCGCCCAAGGCACTGGGACAGACGGTCTTGAATATGTTTTATTATATGGCGTTGAACTATGCGGAGAAGCTTTATGCGTTGCTTGGCGATATGTCCGCCTCCGTACAGTGCGGGGAAAAGAAAAAAGCGCTGCAGAAAGCGGTAAATACCCTGCTGTACGACGAGCAAAAGGGAATGTATTTCGTGGCGCTGTATACAATGATTGCTCCGGAGCAGATTTATGAGCGCCAGCCGCAAAACGTAGAGAAGCGCTATTATCTGAAGCATTCCAATATTCTGGCAGCGTATACGTCGATTTGCGACACAGAGACCGCACGTTCTCTGATCGATAAGGTCATGCATGATGAAATCGAGGGAGACGTTCAGCCGTATTTCCAGCATTATTTGTTAGAAGCGATCGAAACGCATGGATTAAAGGAAAAATACACGCTGCCGGTAATCTATCGCTGGAAGCAGCCTGTCGAGGAATGCAGCAAGGGCTTGGTTGAAGGCTTTTATGCGCCCCAGCCGACGTATTCCTTCGACCATAGCCATGCATGGGGCGGAACGCCGATGTGCTCGCTTCCGAAGGCATTGACGGGACTGACGATCGAGGAGCCGGGATATAAGAAGATCAAGCTGCAGCCGACTCTGTTGGGGTTGGAATGGGCAAAGGTCGAGATTCCCACGCCGTACGGCATGATCATCTGTGAACAGAAGCAGGGCGAGCAGCCGCAGATCACGGTTCCTGACGGGATTATCCTGGATACAGAGGAATAAAAGCGATTGCCGTTTTAAAGCGAGTACGGCGCGCAGAGATACGATATAGAAAAGACAAGAGGCTGAGTCAAACGCTTTTTTGGAAGCAATTGGCTCAGCCCCTTCCGTTTCCTGCGCTTATCTTCTGACCCCAAATTCTATTATGACCAATCTTTTTTCCGTGGTGTAGGTTTGTATCGTTACCCATGAATTTTGCTGCGGTGCCAATGCCGGAATTGGGAAACGCATCATCCTCCCTCGAGCCCGAGATGATGCGGCGCGGAAGAGAAACTTCTTGACTTTGCTTCGACAAAATGTTACAATATATCATAAACATTTGTCG
>JAZNCR010000039.1:0-3175 GCA_045587605.1 Eubacteriales bacterium | reverse complement strand
GCGCAGCCAATAAAGAGTAGGGCTATGCCCGAAAATGAAATACCACCCGCGGGTGGATTATTATTTTTTTTACGAAGGCGAAACCCTTTCCGAAGGCAGCGGGTATCCGCCCGCCGACTCCTTTTTTTGCCGATTGGTTTTGTGTTTTCAAAATTTCTTTCCTTGATAATGAAGCCCGAATATGGTATAATGAAAATACGACAGATTTCTCTGTGCACGGCAGAAAGGGGGCGATCGTTTGCAGGATTACAGCGATCTGACCAAATATATCGAACGCGCAAAGGCAAACGACGAGGAAGCCTTTGTGCGGATTTATGAGATGACCTATCCTACCGTTTATAATATTGCCTGTGTGATGATGCAGGACACCGAGGAGGCGAAGGATATTGTTTCCGAGGTGTTTATTCGTGTGTTCAGGCACCTGTCCAATCTGCGGGACAATCAAAGCTTTATTCGCTGGCTGACCGTTATCACGCACAACGTCTGTACCGACCATCTTAAGGCCGCCGCGCGCGGCGAAGAGAAATTATTGCCCGAATTGAACGGCGAGATGCGGATTGACGATATTGAGGAATGGCATCAGAAGGAGGCCATGCAGAGCACGATGCAAAAGCTCCTGCATCTGCTGCCCGAGGCACAGCAGCGCGCCGTGCATTACGTATATTTCAATCAGCTGTCGCTCGGTCAGGCGGCGGCGCTTGAAAATTGCTCGATCAATACCATCAAAAGCCGTCTTTACTACGCGCGAGAGACGCTTCGGCGTGCGATTGAAAAGGAAGAGAAGCGCACGGGAGATAAGCTGCATCTTTCCTTCTCCACCGTCTGCCTTGCATCCCTGATGGCACTGCCGCAGGCGGTCTTTCCGCTTACACCGGACGAAGCGGCGAGCATCTTTTCCTCCGTGCTCGGCGCACTCGGGGTTGAATATGCTGTTGATCGGTACGCGCCGCGGCTGATTGTTCTGGAGGAGCAAGCGTCAGAGATGAGCGAAGAAAAGCGATCCTCTCTGCGGGAAAAGCTTTCTTTTCTGCTGCGTCGAAAATATTTGCTGAAATTCAGTCCCCTGTTTGTCGCCGCGCTGACGGTTTTTCTGGTTTGCACAGCAATTTTGCTGATCGGTATCGGCGGGGCCCGGAGAGGCGGCTTCCCGTATCAGCCGCAGTCGGCGTCACCCGAAACGACAGCGGCACCTGCGGAAACCGAAGCGTTTGGTCGATCGGTACTGCATAATGCCGAATATACCTATGAAAAAAACGAGCAGGGAATCACGCTGCTGGCGATAAAAACAGCCTATCCGATATTAGAGATTCCGGCAGAGCTTGACGGATATGCCTTGACCGGGATCGCGGACGGTGCGTTTGCCGAATGTGTTTCGGTGACAACGCTGCGACTGCCGGGCAGCCTGCAGAATATTTCCGGGCGAGCGATCGCGGATCTGACCGAATTGCGGGAAATTACCGTAGAGGATTCGCCCTATATGAAGGCGGTCAACGGCGTGCTGTATTCCGCAGATATGCAGCGTCTGATCGCCTATCCCCATAATCGCCCCGGCTCTTCCTTTGCCGTTCCTTCTTCGGTGAGGGTAATTGGTGAATATGCTGTAAACAGCTATAATCTGACCTCGCTGGAGGTTACGGTGAGCGGAATCGAGGTGTTTGAAGCGTACAGCCTGGCAGGCTGTACCGCACTTGCGTCACTTCGCGTACCGAACACGACCCATACGGTCGGGGAAAACGCCTTTGCCTGTCCGTCGCTTGCCGATATCAAGGTGTATGCCGGAAGCAAGAATTTTTATTCGGTGAGCGGTGCGCTGTTCAACCATGAGAAAACCGAGCTCATTCGTTACCCGGCGGGAAAAACGAGCGAGGTTTATCAAATGCCGGGCACGACAACGCAAATTGCACCCTACGCCTTTTTCGGTTCGGCTTATCTGACCGAGATTCGAATGCCCGATTCGGTCACCAAGCTTTCCCCCTATGCACTGTCCGGGCTTCCTCTCCTGAAATCGGTGATCATTTCGCCCAATATTGAGGCGCTCCCCGCCTATTGCCTGGCGGATAATCCCGGTATCTCCGAGTATGTTCTTCCTTTGAAACTGCGCACAATCGACGCGCAGGCAATGGCAGGATGCACGAACCTGCACGCGGTGATTTTCGAGGGCTCCCTGCCCGAGCTTGTCGGCGGCGACGCGCTGGTGCTCGATAACCCCGACTGTATTGTTTCCTATCCGGAAGGAGATTCCACATGGGCGGAGAGCGATAAGCTCGATGCGTATATCCATCCTGCGCCGGAACGTGACGGATGAGACTTTGATAAAGAAAAACAAGAACCGGACTACCCCTACAGGTATCCGGTTCTTGCTTTTATGGAATTATTCCCCGATTACGGTAATCTCGGAAAGCTCGGGAGAGACGAGCACACCCTCACGTGCGAGTCTGTACTCATAGCTCCAGCTGTCGCCCTTTGTGCGCCATCTTTTCGGACCGCTCTTGTCGGAGTTGTCGTCTGCATCGTGAAGGGGCGCAAATCCGTTTGTTCTCGGAATGTACGCGATGATCTCCACGCTGTGCTTGCCTGCCTCAACGTCAAACTCTGCAGCATACGGTGAGAAGGCGGCGATCTTGCTCTGTCCGTCAACATTCATGCGGAGAAGGGATGCGCGGTACTGCGGTGCTCTGACCTTCAGCTTGCCGCCGTTCGTCTCTGCCTCGAGGCAATAGGTGAGCTTGCCGCTGTAGAAGGGCAGTCCCTGCGGAACGATGTCGCCGAACGCGAGCTTCTTCGGAAGCTCGGTAACAACGCAGTGGTAGCCCTCGACGCGTACGCCGAACGCACCGAGGAGGAACATCGCCTCGGCGGAAACCGATTCGCCGTAGGGAATATCGGCTTCAAGTACGTTTATGCCTGCCTTGATTGCGGGAAGCTTGATCGTCTTGATCGACTTGTCGACGTAGTAGCCCACGGGCTTGGTCGAATCGACCGGCTCGCCGTTGAATCTGATCTGTGCGATCTCGGGATTCTCGATGGCGAGAAGTGCGCCCGCATAGTCGATCTCGCTCTCGATTTCATAGCGGAGACGGAGGGTGTGGTTCGGGGGGTCCTTCGGGAGGAGCCAGGGCTGCGGGCTTCCGGCGCTCCAGGGCGTCAAGGCGGATCGGAGCCATGTGTTCTGTGA
>JAZNCR010000038.1:0-5243 GCA_045587605.1 Eubacteriales bacterium | reverse complement strand
TATGAAGGACGGTCTGATTCAGCAGGTTGACACGCCGCAGAATCTGTACGACAACCCGACCAACATGTTCGTTGCAGGCTTCATCGGCACGCCTCAGATGAACTTCATCAACTCCAGCCTCGAGAAGAAGGGCGACGATCTGTACGTCGACTTCGCAGGCTATTCCATCAAGCTGCCCGCAGAGAAGGCAAACAACGAGGCACTCAAGGAATACATCGGCAAGGAGGTCGTTCTCGGCCTGCGTCCCGAGTGCATCCACGACGAGCCCATGTATCTCTCCAACTTCGCTGACAGTGTCATCGACACCTACGTTGAAGTTACCGAGCTTATGGGTGCTGAGATCTATCTCTACCTCGTCATTGATGAGCAGAATCTGATCGCGCGCGTTTCCTCCCGCTCGCAGGCTCGTTCGGGCGACACCATCAAGGTTGCTCTCGACACCTCCAGACTCCACATCTTCGACAAGGATACCGAGCGCTGCATCGTTCACTAATCGAAAGTACATCAAGCCCCGTGCCAACAGCACGGGGCTTTTTCTTGCCCTTCGGGGTTGTTTTCTTTGGGGGAATATGGTATAATGGGGGTGCAGAGCAGGGAAATCTATCGAAACACTTGCGGTGATGAGATGGAAGTGTTAACACCTCATCAGTCACTTCGTGACAGCTTCCCCTCAAGGGGAAGCCTAAGAAAGTTGTTCTTTATTTCACATGAATATACATGAGTAAAAAACGGAGGATGCATGATGCAAAAGAGATTTTTGGCTCCGAGAGACCAAAAGCATGGCATTATAGTTGTTGTACTGCTGATTTTTCTTGCCGTTTATGCAATGGCTGCGAGTTTTTTTGCCGGACTATATATCTATCGGGTGACCGTTCGTCCTGCGATGTATTTCGACGTTTACGATATGTGTATGGATTTAGATACAGAGTATCTTGCTGACCATTCCGGAATCCTTCACTGGGCAGGATATTATCTTGCCGAGGATGAGCGGGATTATCAGGTCTATTTGCATAAAGATGTCGAAACCCGGAGCAGTCTTTGTATTTACGTTTACCCCAACGGCGAGGGCTACGATCCATATTTTTTCTATCAAAAGGATTTTACCTATACGCTGATTCCATTCGACGACGGATATACCTTTTATTTCGATGACGGAAACATTTATCTTGAGATGATCACCTATTCGGAGGACAGCGTAATGCTCGTCTACGATGCAATTTCCGAATTGGTGCAGACGGTGGAGGAATATGCTTCCTCAAAATGAAGCTCGGTAAAGGAGGATAAGGCATGGCAAAAAAATTCCGCAGGCTTTGCCTGAAGATCGGCGCGGCGATGCTGTTCCATCATGTGATGATCAACGTGGTAACGTCAGGCGTGAGCCTTTTGCTTGAAATTCTGCATGAGGGTGGATGGTGGGAGGAAAGAACCTACACCGTCATCTACGAGTTGATCTATGGCGCGATGTATCTGCTTTCTTTCATGCTGCCGGTTGCCTTTTTCCGCCTGCTCTCGCGCAGGGATGAGCCGGTTTCCATGGGGATGGAGCCGACGATGCCTTGGAAGAGTCTTTTGTTTGTGCCCGCAGTCATCGGTGTCAATCTCGGTTTTGCTTATCTGAATCACCTTCTGATGCTGATGCTTGAATTGATTGGGATTCCCAATATTCTCAATATGATCACCGAGACCTACGTATATCCCGAGGAATACGTGCTTCTGCATATGACGGTATCGCTTGTTCCCGCCTTCTGCGAGGAATTTTTGTTCCGCGGTCTTATTTGTGCCCGCCTCCGTCCCTATGGCAAGACGGTGGCCATTGTGGGTTCTGCTGTGCTGTTCGGACTGATGCACGGCAACCTTGGACAGCTGCTCTACACGACAGCGGCCGGCGTTATGCTTGGCTGGTGCTTTGTCGAGACCGGGTCGATCTGGCCCGGCGTGATCGCACATATGCTCAACAATCTGCTCGGCGTCATCAGTGAATACTGGTATGCGTTTCTGCCCGATGAGAAATATATGCTCTACGATTCTCTCCTCACCCTCTCGCTTGGCTTTCTTGCCGCGATCTGTTTGGTTTGGATCTTTGCACTTCGCCGCCGCACCCGTGATGATTCGCCTGTGCTCGGACTCGGCAACACGCGCGCACTGCCCGACAGAACGCGGCGCGTGCTGACAGCGGGGCAACGCTGGCGCGGATTCTTCTCGCCGACGCTGGTTGTGTATTATATATTGGCGTTCGGTTCGATCGTGTCGTTTATTTTGCTCGGTATCTTTTCCGAGGGAGCCGGAGGTATGTTCGGATGATGCGGAATGATGAATTCTGGATGCGCCAGGCAATCGAGGAAGCCCGTCTTGCGGCATTGATTGGCGAGGTGCCGGTAGGGGCTGTGCTGGTTCGTGGGGATGAGCTGATTGCGCGTGCACACAATCTGCGCGAGACCAATCGCATGGCAACGGCGCATGCCGAGCTTTTGGCCATCGAGGCGGGCTGTGCGGCGCTTGGCGGCTGGCGGCTGTCAGGCTGTACACTCTATGTCACGCTTGAGCCATGCCCGATGTGTGCGGGTGCAATCATTAATTCACGCCTCCCGCGCCTGGTTTATGCAGCCAAGGATGCCCGCGCAGGGGCGTATGGCTCTTTGCTCAATCTCAATGCCTATCCGCTCAATCACCGCGTCGAGGTAACCTCGGGCATATTGGCGGACGAATCGCTCGCTCTGCTTCGTGCCTTCTTTGCGGCAAAACGATAAAAAAACGGTATCGTGCATTTTTGCACGATACCGTTTTTTTAGGGAAATCAAACACCGATCTCCTCGTAGATCTCCAACAGGCGTTCTTCGATTTCGTTTTTGCGCGCCTCGCTCTCAGCGGCACGCATATAGTTGGTTGCGGCTTCGCCATACAGCTCAACGTCCAGCGCTTCAAGCTCTGCCTCAAGCTTGATTTGCTCTCTTGCCATGGCTTCTCTGCGCTTTTTTTCGCGGCGGTCGTCGTTGCGGTTTTTCTTTTGCTGAAGATACTGTTCGCGGCCGCTGTTTGATATTGTCTCCGGTTCTCCTGTGAGGACGGCGGTGTATGCGGCTTCCCGTTCGGCCATCAGCGTGCGCAGCTCGGTATAGCCGTGTCCCGTGTGCGTGACGCGGTAATCGTAGAGATCGCCGCTGCCCATCGCAGGGCCGGGGGCGAGGGTGAGGATGCGGGTGGCCAGCTTGTCGATGAGGTAGCGGTCGTGGGAAACGGTAATCAGTGTACCGTCAAAGCCGTCGAGCGCCGCCTCGAGCGCTTCGCGGGAGTTGATGTCAAGATGGTTGGTCGGCTCGTCGAGAATGAGCAGATTCATCCGCGAGAGAATCAGCTTGGCCAGCGTGAGCCTTGCTCGCTCGCCGCCGCTGAGGACTGCGACGGTTTTTTCGATGTCGTCCCCACGGAAGAGGAAGAGGGCGAGCGCTTGGCGAATCTGCAGCTCGGGCAGGGAGGGATAGGCCGACCAGAGCTCCTCAAGCACGGTGTTATGCGGATCAAGATTCTGATTTTCCTGGTCGTAGTAACCGATTTCCACGTTATAGCCAAACTCGATCAGACCTGCCGTGGGGGCAAGCTGATCCAGCATCAGCTTGATGAGGGTGGATTTTCCGCAGCCGTTCGGGCCGACGATGAAGACGCGCTCCCGCTTTTTGATGAGACAGTTGAGATCGGAGAAAAGCGTGCGGCCGTCGAAGCCCATGGAGAGTCCGCGCATACGGAGCACCTCGTTGCCGCTCTCACCCGATGCGGTGAACTGCATGCGGATCGATTTGGGTGCGGCTTGGGGTTTTTCGATTTTCACCATGCGCTCAAGCGCCTTTTCGCGCGATTCTGCGGCGATGATGTTCCGCTCGCGGTTCCATGCGCGCTGTTGGGCGATATAGGCCTCCTGACGGGCGATCTCCTTTTGTTGGATCTGATAGTGCTTCTCCTGAATGGCGCGATCCTCTTCATACTGTGCGATGCTTGCCGTATAACTGCCGTTGTAGAGCTTTGCGCGGCAATGCTCAATGCGCAGAGTTTTGTTGGTTACGCGGTCGAGAAAGAAGCGGTCGTGCGAGATGATGAGGACGTTGCCGGCATAATCAATCAGAAAATTTTCAAGCCAGCCCATCGTTTCGATATCAAGATGGTTGGTGGGCTCGTCCAGCAGGAGGATGTCAGGCTCTGCGCAAAGCTGCTTGGCCAGTGCCAGCCGCGTGCGCTGACCGCCGCTGAGGACGTTCACCGACTGTGCCTGCGTGGCGGCATCAAAGCCCATTTTGGAGAGAATGGATGCTGCGCGGCCGCGGAATTCAAGCCCGCCGCCTTCGCTGTAACGCCGATAAAGCTCGGCGTATTCGTTCGACGCGCGCATCGTTTCTTCTTCGGGGCGTGCAGAATCGTGCAGGATACGCTCAAGCTCTGCCAGCCGTTCTTCGGCGGCAAGATGATGGGGATAGGCGGTATACATCTGTTCGAGCACCGTGTCGCCGCAGAGATCGCTGATCTCGAAGGCGCCGTCCTGCGTCAGAATACCGACCGTTTTATTTTTGGAAAAGAAAATATTACCCTCATCCGGCTCAAGCTCGCCCAAGATCAGTTTGAACAGCGTGGATTTGCCGCAGCCGTTGACACCGATGATGCCGAGCTTGTCTCCGTCCTCAAGCGAAAAGGAGACCTTCTCGAGAACGGGCTTGATGCCGAAGGAGAGGGAGAGATCGTTGACGGAAATACTGGTCATTGACGCTTAACCTTTCTCTTTCGTTGTTGACCGAAGAAATCTACCATACAGTATACCGCAAAATGGCGGGAAAGTCAAGTCGGGCGATATTTTTTGCGTAAATGATAGGGAAATGAATAAGCGCATGAAAAGCGGGTGAAACTACCTTTGCAATGCAAATCAAGGAGGAGAGAATATGACTGTAAAAAACGCCGCAGCCGCCGCCGGAATCGTGACCGGGATTATGGCGGCGGGAGCAGCCGCGCTGGCTGTTCGCAATTCCCCGAAAATGCGGGTTCGCCGTATGACCAAGCGAGCGGGTCAGACGATGGATGCCGTCGGGACGATGCTACAGAGCATCGCAGTGATGACCAGATGGGGCTGAGTCAAATTAAAAAAATTGACTTTAGTCCTATACAAAAGCAACAAAAACCAAGATCAATCATTACGATTTGACCTTGGTTTTTTGTTATGACTGAACATAGTGTTCATAATTTGTTAATGCTATGAATCAGCCCCT
>JAZNCR010000037.1:0-3463 GCA_045587605.1 Eubacteriales bacterium | reverse complement strand
CATAAATCTCGCGGAACTCGTTATCCTCGGTCAAGGCCGTACCGGTCATACCCGACAGCTTGCGGTAGAGGCGGAAATAGTTCTGGAAGGTGATGGTGGCAAGGGTGCGGTTTTCCTTCTCGATATTGACCTTTTCCTTGGCCTCGATTGCCTGATGCAGACCGTCCGAATAGCGGCGTCCGGGCATCAGTCGGCCGGTAAAGGCATCGACGATGATGACGCTGCCGTCCTTGACGACGTAGTCAACGTCGAGCTTCATCGTGCCGTATGCCTTGAGCGCCTGGGTGATGTGATGCATTACCAACGTATTCTCGGCATCAGCCAGATTCTCAAGCCCGAAGAATTCCTCCGCCTTCTTGATACCCGCGGGGGTCAGGGTCGCGGTCTTGGCCTTTTCGTCGACCAGGTAGTCGCCGTCATAGCCGTCCTGCTCCTCCTTGTCATCCAGCTCCTTGATGACAACCTTGCGCAGCTTACGCACGAGGGCATCGGCACGGTCGTAGAGATCGGTGGACTTCTCCCCCTCACCCGAAATAATCAGCGGCGTACGCGCCTCGTCGATCAGAATCGAGTCAACCTCGTCCACGATGGCGAAATGATGTCCGCGCTGAACCATGCGCTCACGATAAATTACCATATTGTCGCGCAGATAGTCGAAGCCGAACTCGTTATTGGTACCGTAGGTAATGTCGGCGGCGTAGGCCTCCTTCTTTTCCTCGGGATACTGTCCGTGTACGACAAGACCGGTCGTGAGGCCCATAAAGCCGTAGACACGGCCCATCTCCTCGCTGTCGCGGCGGGCAAGATAGTCGTTGACCGTAACGATGTGCACGCCCTTCCCCTCAAGCGCATTGAGGTAGGCGGGCATGGTTGCCACAAGGGTCTTACCTTCACCCGTTTTCATCTCGGCAATCCGCCCCTGATGGAGCAGGATACCGCCGATGAGCTGAACGCGGAAGGGACGCTTGCCCAGCACGCGCCAGTCAGCCTCGCGCACTGCGGCAAAGGCATCGGGGAGAATATCGTCAAGCGTCTCACCGGCGGCGAGACGGCGCTTGAGCACCTCGGTCGTTGCCGCAAGCTCGGCATCGGTGAGTGCTTCGTATTTCGGCGAAAGGGCTTCAATGGCATCCACCGTGCGCCTCAGCTTCTTAACCTGACGCTCACTGTAGCTGCCAATCAATTTATCCATCAAACTCATAACGCGGAATCCTCCGTTATCTTAATCATCATTCTCTTCATTATACCGCAAATTCACAATAATTCCAATAGGGATTTGTAAATTTTATCCCAACAACTTGATTTTTTTGCACTTTTGCTTTATACTGTTGAAAAAAAGGGCGCTTTGTGTCAATCTTCGCAAAGCGCACCGCAAAAAAGGATATAATCATGAAAGAAATCAATATCGTTCTGCACGAGCCGCAGATTCCGCAAAATACGGGAAACATTGCCCGCACCTGCGCCGCAACCGGTGCGGCTCTGCACATCATTGAGCCGATGGGCTTTGCCATTGACGACGCCAAGCTCAAGCGTGCCGGGCTTGATTACTGGTATGCGCTCGACATCACCTATTACCGCGATCTTGCCGATTTCTATGCCCAAAATCCCGAGGCAGAAAAAAGCTGCTATTATTTTTCCACCAAGGCAAGGGATCGATACACCGATATCGATTATCCTTCTCCCGTCTATATCATGTTCGGCAAGGAAACGGCGGGACTGCCCGAGGAGCTGCTGCTCGCCAATCCCGAGCACTGCGTCCGTATTCCGATGCTCGACGGCCTGCGCTCACTCAATCTCTCCAACAGCGCGGCAATCGCCGTGTACGAGATTCTGCGTCAGCGGGATTTCGACGGCCTGCGGACGGCCGGCGAGCTGCATCACCTCTCCTGGGAGGACTGATTTATCCGAGGGAAAAATGATAGACCTCGCGGTAGAGTGTATCTCTCACCGCAGCGGCTTCTTCATCGGTCATCACACCGCCGCTGCTCATCAGCATCAGCGGCAGCATCCCGTCTCCGGGATTGAGCGGCGGCTGTTCATAGGAAAAATGCGAAAGCGATAACCCGCATCGGGTATAAAAGCCGATACGGCGGACTGCCATCGGCGTCTCGGGCGGTTCAACCTCAAGCACAGCCCGCCGCGCGTCTTGCCGCAGATATTCCCCGAGCATCGCCGCGCCGATCCCCTGCCCACGCCGTGCGGCATCAACCGCAAAATGCTCGATATAGCGAAAATCCGAAAATTGCCAGACCGCCATGGCGGCGATCATTTTCCCCTCCGCTTCCCTTGTGAGAATTGCATAGGCCGGCTCGGCAAAGAGCGCCTTCTGCGCCGTATACGACCGATGCTCATCGGGCGGAAGCGCGGCGGATAGCAGACCGAAGAATGCGTCAAAGCGTGCGTCATCCATCGGGTGCTCGGCCGTGTAATATGTATAGATCGATTCCATCGTCATCACCTCGCGAAATTCTCCCTCTATTATACCGCAGAAGAAACCGAAATGCAATGCCGTTCACCCCGGTGTGGCATTTTCTTTTTGCCAAGGCTGAACAAATCCCGGCAGAAATCTTGATTTTCCGACCGAAAAGTGATATAATAACAGGTAATATATTCCGTTCGTTGAAAGGACAACGCTATGTCAACCCGTACTATCTCCGAAATTCAAGCAGAAATTCGCCGACTTTGTGCCGAGCGTGATATTTGTATTCTTGCGCACAGTTACCAGAGTCATGCAGTAACCGAGGTTGCCGATTATGTCGGCGATTCCTTTGCGCTCAGCGTCAAGGCTGAGAAGGTATCCGCCAAGACCCTTATCATGTGCGGCGTGCGTTTCATGGCCGAGACCGCGAAGATTCTCTCTCCCGACAAAACCGTTTATCTTGCCGCACCGGGCGCAGGCTGTCCGATGGCGGAGCAGATGAGCCCGGAAGAAATTCTCGCCGTCAAGCGGGAGCATCCTGACTGTGCGGTGGTGGCTTACGTCAACACGACGGCAAAGCTCAAAACCATCGCCGACGTCTGCGTTACCTCTTCCTCGGCGGTTAAAATTGTAAACGCTATGCCCGCGAAGAAAATTCTCTTTATCCCCGACTGCAATCTCGGCAGCTTCGTCAAGAAAAATTGCCCCGAGAAGGAGATCATTCTCCTGCAGGGCGGCTGCCCGATTCACGCCTCGGTAACGGCCGAAGAAGTCAAGACCGCCAAGGCCGCGCATCCGAATGCCAAGCTTCTCGTCCATCCCGAATGTATTCCCGCCGTCGTGGCCGAGGCCGATCTTGTCGGCTCGACCAAGGACATTATTGATTACGCACATGCATCGGATGCCCGTGAATTCATCATCGGTACAGAGCTGAGCATCGTCGAGCATCTCCAGTTCGACTGTCCGGACAAGCGGTTCTATCCGCTCTCGTCCAAGCTGATCTGCAACAATATGAAGCTGACCACGCTGATTGACCTGTACAAC
>JAZNCR010000036.1:0-25189 GCA_045587605.1 Eubacteriales bacterium | reverse complement strand
AACTGCCCGAAGGGCATCATAACTTGGCGAAGCCAATCCCAACCCTAAACTCGCCGTATGGCGATTATAACTGCGCGCCTGCTCTGCGGCAGGCGCGCCAAGCGCTCCTTTTTCTTACAGCGGCTGATTGAGAAAATGCTCAAGTGCATACTGCCAAAAGATCGAAAAGGCAACGGTCAGAAGGAACGGCAGGATAAACACGCGGAAGAATCGGTCCACGATCCGTTTGACGTATGCATAATTGGTATCCATCAGCTTGGGGAGTCCCGAAAGATCCCCCGTTTTGCGTGCAAGATTTTCTACGCAAGCGGTATTCAGCTCAAAAATTGAGACGACACAAAGCACGGTCATCATAATCGCAGGAAGAATCGACGGGATCTCCATGAAAATGTCGATAATAAAGATAGCTCCGTGACAAACCGCGTACACAAGCACCGAAAAAGGATTGACCGTCACGTTGCCCGGCATCATTCGCGTGCCGGCACCAAGCATGGCTGACACAACAATGATACCAAAAACAAGCCAAGGGGCGACAAAGTTTTCCGAATAATAGTCGATCTCTCCTGACGAGACGAGCCGCTTGATCTCTTCATCGACAAGCGGAACAGAAAATCCGGCGGGAATCATCGAAAGGATCGCAGGAATGATCAGAAAGCGCTTTTTGATATAGCGCTTTTCCTCGCCGCCGATCCCATCATCGATATGGAAATTGGTGCGGGGATAGCGAAACAGCTTCTCCTCAAGGCACATCATCCCATACCCGGCGAAAAAGAAGAGAACGGCGAAAAGCGGAGTCAGGTATCGGCCGGACAGCCCGACCGAACGGTACATCAGCGTATAGACAACACTGATCAAAAGAGAGAGCGGAACGAGAATCGATGCCGCCAGATGAATACGGTACGTACGTTTGTTCTGCATCATAATCCTCTCATTCCTCATGCGTGCGGACGCGAAGTCTGGCCGCAATTTTTCCGCGCTCATCAACGTTGTTGGCGATGATCGCACCGGTCAGTCCGTAAACGATCAGTTCAGGTGCTTCTATGGCGGCTTTTCCCTCGCGGTCGGCAATCAGCTTATGCTTGAAGGTCAGCGTCTCGTGTGCACCGATGGTGCACAAATGCGAACGGTGGCGGGGAAGATCCCCCTCCGCTCCCGCAAAAACCAATTCCTCGGGCAGATCCAGATCAACGCGAAGAAGCGGAACGATAAAGGATTTGTCGTTGGTGACGGTTACCGTCATCTCAAGCGCTTCCCCCGGCTTGGCGAATGCCGCAGAAAGATCCATCTTCGCGGTCAGTCGAGTCATCATTCTCCGCTCCGGTCGGCGAATCCACACCGAAAACGTAATTGCGATTGCAAGCGCGAGCGCCAATACAACCATGGGAACACCTCTTTTCCAAATGCGTTTTCATAATTATATCATGCAGTCATATGATTGTCAAGAGGGTTTTACAGAAAATCCCGCAGAAACCATACTTTTTCCTGCTCAAGCTCAACCTCGCGGCCGCGCAAATAGGCAAGCGGTCCGCCGTCATCGGCAAAATTAAAACGAACGCGGTAGGCATACAGTGCCTGATATTTGTATCCCCGCTGTTTTTCGGCGCGGTTCACGCCGTATTTGCCGTCACCAAGCAGGGGATGACCGATGTGCGCCAGGTGTGCGCGGATCTGATGCGTTCGACCGGTGAGCAGCTCAACCTCGAGCAGCGCATCCCCATTTTTCTCGGTCAGCGTACGGTAGCGCGTAATAATTTCCTTCGCCCCCGGACGCTTGGCATCGCTGACGGTGACCGTGTTTGCGGCACTGTCCTTGACGAGCCATCCCCGCAGGGTCGCTGCCGAGGGACGAGGGGCGCCGTGTACGGCGCAAAGATAGAATTTCCCGATCTCGCCGTCGCGGATCTTTTCGTTCATGACGCGGAGCGCCTCTGCATTTTTGGCGGCCAAAACCAGACCTCCCGTGTTGCGGTCGATCCGATTGCATAGTGCGGGC
Organism: Eubacteriales bacterium; assembly: GCA_045587605.1. Classification (GTDB taxonomy): domain Bacteria; phylum Bacillota; class Clostridia; order Oscillospirales; family CAG-272; genus SIG693. The sequence continues at coordinate 23,196 of JAZNCR010000036.1, read as the reverse complement.
GAGAAGGACTGCTCGGCATCGGGGTCATATTCACCCTTTTGATAAAGATAGGCCTGAATGTGCAGAATGAGGGTGTTTTCTCCCCCCGCTTCGTCCTGATGCACAAGTACGCCGGGGCGCTTGTTAAGCACCATGACGTTCTCGTCCTCATAGCAGATTTCCAGCTTCGGCTTAATCCGAGCAAGTGCACCGAGGTCCTCCTCCGGCATACCGAAAAATTCGTCGCGAATGAAGAGCTGAAGCACGTCCCCCTCGGAGAGCTGCTCATTCGGCGCGGTACGTGCACGATTGCGCTTGATCTTTTTGGTACGAATATATTTATACATCAAGGATTGGGGCAGACCGGGCAGAGCCTTGGAAAGAAATTTATCCAACCGCTGACCGGCATCATTACGCCCAATCGTCAATTCACGCATCGCTTCTGTCCTTTCTGCATAACAAGAAATCGAGCGGCATCTGCCGATGGCAAATGCCGCCCTCATACAAATCAATTTGTTTATTTCGTGCCAAAGATGCGGTCGCCGGCGTCACCAAGACCGGGAACGATGTAGGCGTGATCGTTGAGACACTCGTCGAGGCTTGCCGTGTAAATATCGACGTCGGGATGATCGGCCTGCACCTTCGCAACGCCCTCGGGTGCGGCAACCAGGCACATCATGCGAATATGCTTACAGCCCTTGTCCTTGAGCATCTGCAGAGCATCGCTTGCCGAACCGCCGGTGGCCAGCATGGGATCGACCAGAATACACATACGCTCTTCAATATCAAAGGGAAGCTTGCAGTAATATTCAACCGGGAGATGGGTCTCGGGATCACGGTAAAGACCGATATGCCCGACCTTTGCAACCGGCATCAGATTGAGCAGACCGTCCACCATGCCAAGTCCTGCACGGAGAATCGGAATAATCGCCAGTTTCCTTCCCGCAATGGCCTTTGCCGTCATCTTGGTCAGCGGGGTCTCGATTTCGACGTCCTCCAGCGGCAGATCCCGCGTGAGTTCATACCCCATCAGCATCGCAATCTCATCAAGGAGCTGACGAAAATCCTTCGATCCGGTATTTTTATCGCGCATGATCGAAAGCTTATGGGCAATTAACGGGTGGTCAACAATATGCAGTTCGCTCATGGGAATTCTCCTTTTCGGTTTGTTTTTGATCTTACCTCTGTTATTATACCCCATAAATTTGCTTTTTTCAAGTACAAATCCGAAATTACGCCGTGAAATTTACAGATTCTCTCTTTATTTTTTTTGCAATACCTGTTAAAATAATAAAAATGATTTTTTCTGTAAAGGAGACACCATGTCTGCCACCGTCGGAATCTATACCCTGGGCTGCAAGGTCAATCAATACGAGAGCGAGGCCATTGCCGAAGCGCTGATGGCATCCGGTCTCTCCGTCCGTGAAGTGAATGAAGCCTGCTCGATGTATATCATCAATACCTGTACCGTCACCGCCGAGAGCGACCGAAAGGCACGACAGTTTATCCGCCGTGCGCTGTCACAAAATCCGAACGCCCTTATTCTGGTTACGGGCTGTCTTGCGCAGGTCGATCCGAACCAGATCGCCGCGATTGATGGCGTCGATTATATCTGCGGGAACCGCGAAAAGCTCGCCGTCGTGTCGGCGGCATCCGCTCTCCTTCGGCAGGGATGCAAAAATGACCGCCCCACGGTCGCCGTGACGCCTTTGGACGGCGCGCCCTTTGAGGCCATGCAGATCACGCGCTTCGGAAGAACCCGCGCCTATGTCAAAATTGAGGACGGCTGTGAATCTCGCTGTGCATATTGCATTATTCCGGCCGCGCGGGGAAAAATACGCTCAAAAGCACCTGCCGACGTTATCCGAGAGGTGCGCGCGCTGGCCGATTCGGGATGCCGCGAGGTCGTGCTGACCGGCATTGAAACCTCTGCCTACGGACGGGACCTCGGCGGATATGATCTCGCCGACCTGCTCACCGACCTTGACCGCGAGACCGGAATCGGGCGCATCCGCCTCGGCTCGCTTGATCCCTCGCTGATCCGCGACCGTTTCGTGGAACGCATCGCCCACCTCCCTTCCCTCGCACCGCATTTTCACCTCTCTCTGCAGAGCGGTTCCGATCATGTTCTCCGTCTGATGCGCCGTCCGTATTCGGCCGAGATGGCGCGTGCCGCCGTCAGGCGACTGAGGGAAGCATTCCCCACACTCGGACTCACCGCTGACGTCATCGTCGGCTTCCCCGGGGAAACGGACGCGGACTTTACCGAAAGTGCCGCTTTCCTGCGCAACGCGCGCTTTCTTGACGCGCATATCTTCGCCTACTCCCGCCGTCCCGGCACCGAGGCCGCCGATATGCCGGGGCAAATTCCCGAGTCTGTCAAAAAATCCCGTTCTGCCGCGCTGATTGCCGCGCAGGCAGAGCTTCACCGCGAGCTGCTCGGTGAAGCCGTCGCCGACGGCCGTCCTGTTCCCGTTCTCTTTGAGACGCAGGAAAACGGATGGGCGCAGGGACATACCCCCGCCTTTTACGAGATTCGCGTGCCCGCCACGGAGGATCTGCGCGGAAGAGAGCTCTCCGTCCGTCCGACCGCACACGACGGACGTGTACTGATTGGCAAGTGCTGAGCCCTCTGTTTTTTCAATCATTGATGGAAAGGATCATAAATCATGATTTCCACCCTGTATTTGCTCCCGGACGACCGAACAAGGGAAAATGAACTGCTCGGACATCTGCGCACCCTGCCGGATTTCCAAACCTTCTCGGCTCTCCGTCTCGTAGAATGCATCACGGTCAATTCGGCCTATCCCCCGCAAACGCTGCTTCCGCTTCTCTGCGGACAGGGGCAGATTCTGACTGAGCTCCCACTGGCCGAGGATACACGGGTTATTCTGCACGCGATGAAGCCGGACACCGATACAACCCATCTTCTGCGTGCCGCGGGCGTCGATGCCTCAGCAGACCGTCAGACGCTTCTTCTTCTGCGCGGTCTTGACGATGCAGACTTCCGCACGGCAAGAGATCTTTTGGCATTCCCCGAGCCCGCCTCCCGCCATAAGGCACGCACGCTGCCCGACGATGCCTTTTTCGGCTTTATCCGGATGACGAAGGAAGAACAGCTCGCCCTGTTTTCCTCCCTTCATCTTGCGCTCTCTGCCGACTGTATTGCCCCGATTGCCGAGCATTACCGCCGCGCGTGCCGCGATCCCTTCCCTGATGAAATCCTTTTGCTGGACGAAGCTTTCCGCAGTGCGGACGGCGATCCTGCCGTATCGGCTCCGACAGCCTTTGTCACCGACGACAGCCGCCTGCACGCGGCATATGCGGACCTGATGGCCAAGCGCCGTCTTGTCTTCCCCTCCGCCGAAGCGCCCGCTACCTTCGCCGAGCTTTCGCGGATTGCAAGCGAATATCTGGCTGCACAGCGCGAAATTTCTCCGCCGCCGTCGGCTTCTGTCGTTGGCCGGAATTCGGATGCAGACTATCTTTTTGCCGCACACGGCGGAAAATTGATCGGCGGATTTGCCGACGCGGCCGGTGAAGCGGCGCTCCTTGTCTCGGATACGCCATTCCCGCTTGCTCTCCCCTCTCCCGATGACCGTATCCTCTTCGTCATGGCGGGACGGGATCAAAACGACGCACAATTCGCGCAAGCCCTCTCGGCGCTTTGCACCTCCCCCATTTCGGCGAAAATCTCATGCCGTCTTCCCGTCCACCGCGGCGGCCTGATTGCAGGACTCGGAAGACTGCTCCGAAACAGCGGACTCGGCCTTTCCCTTGCCTCTCCGCCCGCCGGGCTTACCATGACCGAATTTCTCACCCCCTATGCAGACGGCGTCCTGCTCGTCTGCGCACCGAGCGGCGGAACGGTCATTCCCCGCCGACTGCGCGAGCTGGGACTGCAGTTCGTCTGCTTGGCCACAGTCCAAAGCAAGCCCGTCATCTCGGCGGAGGACGCCCCGGAACGGCTCTCCTTCCCTGCCGCCATGCTTTCCCCCCGCCTTCTCGTCCACGCCGAAATTCCCGCGCCGACGCAGAGCATACGGCCAAATGGCTCCGATCCGATTCCCACCATGCTCTCCGCCCTTTCCTCTGCGGCAGAGCATCGTTCGCTTGGCATAGATCCACGCGCGCGCTCGATCGCGTCCTATCCTGCCGCAATCACCCGTTTTGCCGGCCGATGCGCCTGTGCTGTTGCGGCTTTCCCCGAAAACGATCCTTACGGCGAGGTGCGCGACTGCATTCTCTCTCTCCTTGCCCGCATGGCGGCAAACGGCATATCCCCCCAGAGCGTTACCCTTTCTCTCAAAGCCGCCCTTCCGCTTGGGGACAGCACCGCGGTCGGTCGTGCCGTCGCCGTGCTGCTTGCACTGCACACAGTACAGATTGAGCTTGGTATTCTCGCCGAGCCGCCTGTTCTCGAAGCGTCGGATACGCTTCAGGTTTGGATCGGTGCATATGCGCCTGACGCAAAAGCGGCTCACCACACGCTGCAGTCCGACCTCCCGCTTTGGCTGATTGCCCCGTGTGCCGACGAGCCACATCTGCGCGGCGAAGCTGCTTTGCTTCGATTCTGCCTGCACGAATTGGCAGTCACCCCTTCCGCCGTAATCCCCGTGGGCATGCTGACCCCCTCTGCAGCCGCCGCACGCGAAACGGTAAAGTCGGGACTCTCGCTTGAGCTGACCGCACCCGCCGAGGTACTGAACGGCCATTTCCCCGCAGGCTTCCTTTGGGCCGCACCCGCCCTTCCCTCACTTCCGCAGGGCGCTGCCGCAATTGCGCTCGGACGTCTTCTGCCCTGGAACGGCTCCGCGGTCACCCATGGCCAAACGTCGGTTACCGCAGAGCAGCTCTCCGCCGCCGAACGCGGGGATATTCCCGCTCCTCTTCTTGCCTGCGCCGAAGCCGCACCTCCCCTCATCTCATCGCGCCGCTACGCCCGCCCGCGCGTTCTGATTCCTTTCTTGGATACCGAACCGACCGCACTCGCCGAAACCGCAGCCGAGCTCGGTGCAGAGCCCCTTCTCTTCCCCATCAGCCTCCTCTCTGCGGATGCGGCAAGGGAAACCCTCTCCTCACTTGCCGAGGCGCTTGCGCACGCGCAAATTCTGCTTTTGACGGGTGATCGGATTTTCACCGAGGCTCTGCTCTCTCACCGACGCATTCTTGACGCAATTCTCGCCTTCCGCTCACGCGGCGGACTTGTTTGTGCCGCCGGAGAGGCCTTTGCGTTCCTTCTGCACCGCGGCGATTTTTCGGCCGACGGAAAGCCGATCCGCTCGTCTGCACGCAAGGGTGTGCGTCTCTTCTGCTCGGTCTTTACCGCCTCCGTTACCCCGTGGTCGAACGGCATTCCGATCGGCAGCAGAGAAACCTTCCTTCTGCCAAAGGATCCGATCTGCCCCGATCTCTCCCCTGACCGTGCGCACGGGATGGCTGACCAGGGCTTGATTATCGCCTGCGCAGAGGGAACGCCCGACGGAAGATGTGCCGTCACCGCGCTTTCCTCCCCCGACAGAACCCTCCTGGGTCTTGCATTCCCCCCTTCCCGCACCATTCTTGGCCGTATCATCTCTTATTTTTTCTGATATTTTCCCATGATGCGAATTTTTTAAAGTTTTTTTCGAAAATCTCTTGCATTTTGAAACAGAATATGCTATAATCTTTAATGTTGCTTAATCGGTCTATTTACGATCTAATTGAGGAGGTGTCAAGATGGCAAAATGCAGCATTTGCGGTAAGGGCGTAGTGTTCGGTCAGAACGTCTCCCACTCGCACAGAAAAACGAACAGAATGTGGAAGCCCAACATCCGTAAGGTTAAGGCTCTGGTAGACGGCACTCCGAAAACCGTCGCTGTTTGTTCGCGTTGCCTGCGTTCGGGCAAGATCACCCGCGCATAAGTTGAAACGCGTAATATAAAGTTAATGGCAGGTTGCATGACCTGCCATCTTTATTTTCCAAACCGCTTGACCTTTCCCGAGCCCTGTGATAAAATAATAAAAACATCCGTTTCAGAAAGGACTTCCGTTATGATACACGAAACGATAAAGCTCTCCCCCACCGATGCTACCCTGACCGCGTATGCATATACACCGACAGGAAGCTTAGGCTTCCCCCGCCGTGCCGTGATCGTCATTCCGGGCGGAGGCTATTCCTTCTGCTCCGAGCGCGAGGCGGAGCCCATTGCAAAAAAATTCCTCGGTGCGGGACTTAACGCCTTCGTTCTGCGCTACACCGTCAAGGAAGGGGCACAGAACTATCAGCCGCTGATTCAGATTTCGCTCGCCATCAAGCACGTTCGCGAAAACGCCGAAAAATACGGCGTCGATCCCCGTTACGTCTACACCTGCGGCTTCTCGGCCGGCGGTCATCTTTCCGCCTGGGCAGGGACGTGCTGGAATCTCCCCCTTCTCCGCCCCTATCTCGGTGACGCCCCCGAGGGAATCAACCGTCCCACCGGCATGATCCTGTCCTACCCCGTTATCTCAGCCGGAGAATACGCGCACCGTGGTTCCTTTAATAAACTGCTTGGCAGGAAAACCGACGGCACCGAGCCCGAGCTCGATGTCTTCTCGCTGGAAAAGCAGGTCGGTCCGCACACCTGCCCTGCCTTCATCTGGCATACCTTCACCGATCAGCTCGTCCCCGTTCAAAATTCACTGCTCATGGCCGAAGCCATGACCGCGGCAGGCATCCCTTATGAGCTGCACATCTTCCCCGAGGGACGGCATGGCCTTGCGCTTGCAAACGAAGAAACCGACTGCGGAAGAGCCGAGATGAATGTCCCCCACGTCAGCTGCTGGATCGATCTGGCGGTCAGATGGATCAACGATTTCTCCTACGGCGAAGAAGCCTGATATATCCCAAAGGGGGTGTCGCGCAAATAAGCGCGGCACCCCCTATTTTTATTTACTGATCATGCGATGCCCGTTCCGTCTCACGGGCGATTTCCTCACGCTGACGGCGCTCAAGAATGATCGCAATCGCAATCGAGAAAATCACGACGGCAGAAAGAATGAATATCCATGCGGGGCTGAATACCGCCGCACCTCGCTCGCCCGTTGTACTCTCCTCGCGGCGAAGCTCATGCAAAAGCTCCTCCAGCGCATCGTCATCCAGCGTACTGCTCTCCCCCTTCACCGAATAGAGACAAAGCTTCGCTTCTCCGCTGCCCGACACAGGCTTTGCGCAGAATTTCAGATACCCCATTGCCGCGTCCTGTTCTATCATTGACGTGTCAAGACAAAGGGTAACCCGTTCTCCCGGTCTGCAGGTTTTCTTTTGCTCAAGGCGGAGTGTACGATTTCCGCTGGAAATGCAAATTTCCCAAACGCCTTCCCCTTCAAGCGAAAAAGAAAAGCTAAGACAATCAAAAATACCAAACGGCTCTTCGGGCGCAAATCGGTAAATGATCTCGGCATATTCGCCCGCCTCTGCCGCAGTACAGTCAAGCTCGGCCTCCAGCGCACGCGCATCACCGTTCCCGCGCACCGAAAGTGCGTGCACGTAGCTTCCTGCAGACCAGCCGCGCGTGCTGTATGCACCGCTGAAATCCCAATACACATACTGCCCGGCCGCGGACTGAATCGGTGTTGACAATTCCCCCTCGTGCCGCGTCATCTGCGCAAGAGATGAAGCATCAAATCCGTCAATCAGGCTCTCCCAGTTCTCGGCGCCGAGTACGGCAAGCGACGGTTCGGAAAGCTCAAGACTGCGCTCTGTATCAATATACTGCATCAGACGGCGCAAACCGGACATCCCGCTCATATCTCCGCTCGCTTCGGCACGGGCAAAGGATACGATAAATGCCTCTGCGTGCGTGCTGAAACGCAGGCGGTAATACAGATATGCGTAAGCGGCGGGAAGCGCGTCACCGGTATTGACGGTCGGCATCCAGCAATAGAGGAAGGTGCTCGGCATCGAGGTATAGCGCGCCGAAAGGCTGTCAAGCAGAGTGGAAAAATCGCCCAGATCATCGGCGTTGTAATAATCGGGGACGTATTCTCCCGTCTCCCCTTCGATATCCTCCGCACTTGCCTCTTCCGTATTGTCAAGCGATGACTCATCGAGTGAAAACGGATTATGCTCACTCTCAAGCATCAGAGAAAGACCGGGGCCGCCGAAATTATCGATCCGCATGAAGAGAGAGCGGAGGAAGAGCTCGCTGTCATAGCCGTTCATCAAAAGGTCCACCGTGATACAGTCGGCAGAGCGTCGGTCGGAGATCGGCACAACAACGCGGATGGAGGGATCGCGGAGCCGTGCGGTATTGGCAATCAAGGTGACCAAATCTGCGTAATGGTCAGCATATTCCGAGAGGGAGAGACGGCCGATATCGTTATAATCGCCTGCATTATCCACCTGCGTACCGACGACGATTCCGGCAATCGAACCGTTTTCACCCGGCTTATACCGTGTCACAAGAAATTCGGTGATTGCCGCAACCGTATCGCGTGCCTCGGGAGAAGCAAGCAAAATACCGCGCGTCGACCAGATTGAGCTTTCTTCGGGCGAGAGTGCATACGGTACACCCTTGGCATCGCCCGAAACAAGAAAACGCAGATAAACCGCCTCCCCCGCCGCACTGCGCAAAAGAATCTCGCGGTCAAGCGTCTCAAGCGCACTGCGATTAAAGGAACAGCCTGCATAACGGTATCCGTCTGCACTGCCGTCGCAGAGACGGTCGAGATAGACGTCAAGCAAATACACCGATGCACCGGCCTGTCCGGCAAGAGACACAAGCGCAGTCTGTACACCCTTGCGCGCGCCGTCGGTCGGCTCCTCGGGAGAAGCTTCAATATAAAGACTGCGCGGGTCCGCAACGGGAATATACGTGTAATTGTCTTTTCCTACCCGAATGGCTACCAAATAAGACCCGCCGATCGCCGCATAATCGTCTGCACGGAACGGAAGGCGGAATTCAAATCGAATGGATATATCCGCAAGCGCAAGCGGCTCGCGGCCATCCCCCAGCACCTCGTCAATCGTTTCCCACGCATCCATACGGAAAAGTGCCAAGCAATTTTCGCGGTTGGCAATCATGACGTTGTGCTGCACCGTACCGCTGACCGAAATAAATCGGCCGTCCGGCGTGATGCGGCAGTCGCTCACCGTACCGACCGGATCAATCTCGCTTCCGTATACCGAAACCGCATTGATCGCGTGCAGCGTAATCAGGCCGCTCTTCGCACCGGTGAAAATCAAACGGATATAGCGTACCGACGCCGCATCGGGCACTTCAAACAGACAAATTTGTGCCCCTCGGCCAACCTCAAGCGTGACGGTTTTGGCATTCGCGCCGTCTGCACGGTAGGCATACTGGAAGGTAATCTGCTTGCAGTCGGTTTCATTATCGAAAACAAATCTGATCGCATTCGTTTCGTTGCGCTTATCCGGAACGAGAACGTTTGCGCTGATCATCGGCGAGTTATCCACAGCGGTCAGATAGGCCACCGACGAAGCGGGTGAAATATAAAAATTTCCGCCTCGCACCGAAAAACGGTCGCTCAAAAAACGCTCCTGCAGCTGTGCGTCCATTTCGTCATCAATGCGCAGGTGAGAAAAACTCATCCGTCCCCGGGCTTCCCCCGACTCGGCGGAAAGCGCAAACGAAATTCCCCTGATCGTATCACGATGAGAAAAAGAACCAATATCAATTGTGACCGAGCACCATCTCTCCGACGGCACCGATATCGCACAAATCATTTTATGTTCGCCCGCAGAAATTGTCACCTCAAGGGCATAATTGTCCGGAGACGAATCTTTAGGTGCAAAGAAAAAGAAAAACTGCAGAAATCCGTTATTGCTGCAATCCCGCACGGTAGGCAATTCCACTGCCGCATAATTTCCGTCAACCGTATACCCGGGCATATCGTAAAGCACCTTCCCGTTATACTCGGTGGGTGCACGGGTGAGTAAATTCCCTGACGCATCCATCCAGCGATTGTAGTCGGAATTAAAGCGAACAAAGCCATCCTGCAGGTCGGCATCAAGCACAATGTCCCGATCAACCGAAATTCCGTCGTGGTAGAAGATTTCTTCTGCCGACGCGGGAAGACGAAGGCAGAAGCAAATCATCAAGGCCATGCAAAAAAATACGATTCGACGCCGCATCGGTATCCTCCTCTTCCGAAATAAAACTCTTTATTCAGTATAGCACAGTCGGGGCAAAAAATCAAGCAAAGTTCGTGAACTTTCATTTGCCCTCCCCCGATACGTCTCTGTTTGCCTCTGTGTGGCCTCCGATCAATCAAACGCAAAAAATGCTGAAAAGGCATAGATAAGCCTCTCTCGTCTTTTCATACACAGGTTTGAATTTTTCTCTTTCTGTTTTTTTACCGAAAAGCACTTGCAATTTAGTTCGTTTTATGGCATAATATAGGCAAAATTCTTTTATTTACGGAGAAAAAACATGGCAGAAAAAATTCAGATGAAAACCCCGCTCGTAGAAATGGACGGGGATGAAATGACCCGTATTATCTGGCAGCAGATCAAGGACATTCTGCTCACCCCTCACGTTGAGCTCAATACCGAGTATTACGATCTCGGCCTTCCGCACCGGAATGAGACGGAGGACCGTGTTACGGTGGAGAGCGCCGAGGCTACCAAAAAGTATGGCGTTGCGGTTAAGTGTGCAACCATTACGCCCAACGCAGATCGGGTAAAGGAATATAACCTCAGTCAGATGTGGAAGTCCCCGAACGGCACCATCCGTGCTATCCTTGACGGTACGGTCTTCCGCGCGCCCATTCTGGTTAAGGGTATTACCCCCTTCATTCCCACCTGGACCGCGCCGATCACCATCGCCCGTCACGCATACGGTGACGTTTACAAAAATACCGAGATGCAGGTGCCGGCGGGTGCGAAGTGTGAGCTTGTCTGCACTGCCCCCGACGGAACAGAGTCCCGTCAGCTGATCCATCAGTTCGGTGAGTCGGCCGGTATCATTCAGGGTATGCACAACGTAGATGCCTCGATCACCAGCTTTGCGCGCAGCTGCTTCAACTATGCGCTGGACACGCACCAGGACGTTTGGTTTGCATCCAAGGACACGATCTCCAAGCAGTACGACCATCGCTTCAAGGATATTTTTGCCGAGGTATATGCGGCAGAATACAAGGAAAAGTTTGAGGCGGCGGGAATTGAATATTTCTATACGCTCATCGATGACGCCGTTGCCCGTGTTATCCGCTCAAACGGTGGCTACATCTGGGCTTGTAAGAACTATGACGGCGATGTCATGAGCGATATGGTGGCAACCGCTTACGGCAGTCTCGCCATGATGACCTCGGTGCTCGTTTCGCCCGACGGCGTTTATGAATATGAGGCGGCGCACGGCACGGTACAGCGCCACTACTACAAGCACCTGCGCGGGGAGAAAACCTCGACCAACAGCGTGGCAACCATCTTTGCTTGGTCGGGTGCACTCCGCAAGCGCGGGGAGCTGGATGAAACACCCGAGCTTTGCGCATTTGCCGACAAGCTCGAGGCCGCAACCATCCGCACGATTGAGGAAGGCGTCATGACCGGTGACCTTGCCGCGCTCTCGACGCTTGAGAACAAGCAGACAGTAGACACCGAAACCTTCTTGCGTGAAATCGGCCGCCGGCTGGATGCTGCAATGGCGTAAAACGGAATAAAACAAAGACCTTGGGGGAGGGTGCCTTTTGAAAAAGGCACCCTCCCCCAAACCCCTTCCCGCGAAAACTTTCTATTATGATTCTTTTCGTGGGTCGCGGGGAATCCAGATGCTGAGCTCGCCCGTTTCGGCGTAGGATTCCAGTTGGTTGAAAAAATGGGTTTTGTTATTGACCTCGAAGCCGCCGTGTACCGGCTCGTCGTTGCCGATCACGCGGCTTTTGCCGGGATCGACACGGACAAGGGAATAGGGGATCGGATAGACAAGGAGGATTTTTGCGGCATCCTTGGGAAGGGACTCGGATTCATCGAGGAAAAGGCGGTAACGGAGAAAAGGAATGAGATGCCTTTCTTGATATACCTTTGCCCGACGATGCGCCACAACGGTGTTAATGAAAAACAAATAAATTTGCATCTGCGTGGGCGAAAGAAAATGATACCGAACCCGTCGATGAATGGTGCTGAGTATGGCAACATGAACCTTATCGTCAAGCACAAAGTCAATTTTTCCGCGTCCACAGAAAAGAGAAGCAAGCGGATTTCTCTTCCAAGTCAATCGGATTTTATGCTTTGCGCAGGCACGACGAAGCTTCGCGGCAAAGAACAGCCTGCGGCAGATCAGTCTCAACCACAGCCAAGCAAAAATCACCGCGATAATTCCCAAGAAAAAACCCATCTGTATGCTCCTTTCATCAATGTCTTCATTAGCTTTATTATATCATACGTTCAAATGATTGTCAATATAAATCTTTTGATTATCAAAAAAGGTATTCCGTCAAATGGCGGAATACCTTTTTCGATTCATAGGATTACTTCCATGCCTAGCTTCTGCGGGATGAGGCCGCAGGCTTCGTAGAAGCGCATCGCAGAGGGATTGCAGGTCCAGACGTTGAGCGTAACGTTATAGCACCCCTGCTCGCGGGCAAAGGAAAGGACCGCGTCGTAAAGGATGCGGCCGATATGCTGTCGGCGGCAGGCTTCGTCGACGCACAAATCGTCGATATAGAGGGTTTTAACATCGGTGAGGATATTGTCGTTCAGATATTGACGAAAAATGCAGAAGGCATATCCGCGCACGCGGTCGTCCTCACCGACGGCAACGAGCACGGGCGTGCCGGGGTCGGCAAGAATCGCCTCAAGCTGCTCATCTGTATATTTGCGCCCGCCGCATTTGAAGAGGTCCGGGCGGCCCCTGTGATGGACCAGCTCAACCTGCTCAAGCAGACGGACAAGATCGGGAATATCGCGCTCAGCAGCAAACCGAACTGTCACCGTGCCTTCGCTCATACAATCTCACTGCCTTCTTCCACACGGCTGAGCGCCGCGCCGATTACCGTGCCGAACTGGGCGTTATCGGGAATGAGGAACTTGATGCCGAAATGGCCTTCGAGGCCTTGGAAAACGTCACTGATCGGCTTCATGGTGGTCAGGTTTCCGGTCAATACGATCTGCCCGAGCGAAAAGCTGCGGGCGGCGAAGATGGCCATCATACCGATCGTTTCGGCGACCATATTGACGATACCGAGCGCGAGGTCGTGTCGGTTAGCCAGATCGCTGACCTTGCCGAAGTTGGAGGCAGTGAGGTCATGATTGATCTCGGGGAAAAGACGGTTGTCCGACATATCGCCGACGCGAAGGTCAACCTTGCCGAGATCACCCGTCTCACACAGCTGCTCAACGTGCTGGATATTGTCCATGCCAATCAGCTTTTTGGAAAGTCCCATCAAGGTGCCGCCGCCGACACCCGTACCGCCGAGATAATCGCAGTCCCCCTTTCGCGTCGCACGGATAAAGGCCGTACCCGTTCCCATGCTGACAACGACCGTGTCCTCAAGCCCTGACAAATAAAGGCCTCCCTTACCGACACAGGAAAACTCGGGCACACGGATACAGCGCAGACCGTAAATCGGCGAAGTAATATAGGTTGAACCGACACCGGTCACCATCACACGGTCAATATCGGCAAGCGAAAGACCGCTCTGTGAGGTAAACTTACCAAACGCACCATATATAGAGGTAATCGGATCGGTCGCACGGACAAACATGGGCGCAATCAGCTCCCGCTTGCCGCCATCCTCCTTGAAGCCAACGATCTTCGTCGTGCTTCCGCCAACGTCGATACCGATAACAACGCGCATAACAGATCCTCCGTTAAGTAGATATATTTTATTATAACATATATTTCGCCAAATTGCAAGACGCGGTCGCGAATGGAAAACGGCAAAAGCTCAGCCCGTATACCGACTTCCCTGCATACTGTCTCGGGCATACATCATTTTGTCAATATCGTTGATGACGCTTACCTTTCGGCGGCTCCAATCGGGCGCAAGCAATGCATCCCCCATGCCGTCGCCGGTCAGACGGCAGATCACCGTTTCGGGCGGGAGAAGCTCGAGGGCATCGCATACCGTCTCGATATAGGCCTCTCGCTCCATCGGAACATAACGCCCCGCAAGGTATTCGTCCGCCAGTACCGTATCGCGAAGAACGTGAAGCAGATGCAGCTTCACGCCGTCCGGGCGAAGCGCGGCCAGCCTTGCCGCCGATTCGCGCATCATGGCGGCATCCTCGCCGGGCAAGCCAAAAATCAGATGTACGCAGATCATGATCTTCTCGCTTGCCGCACGCAGTCGGGTATAGCCATCGACGAAATCTGCCCAAGTGTGTCCGCGGTTGATCCGCGCCGCCGTTTCATCATGCACACTCTGCAGACCCAGCTCGACGGTCAGATCGGTCTTCTCAGCATACGCGGCAAGCAATGCCACCACGTCGTCGGAAAGGCAATCGGCCCGTGTTGCAATATTCAGTCCAACCGCTCCGGGGAGTGCAAGTGCCTCATCGTAACGCTGACCGAGAACATTGACAGGGGCATAGGTATTGGTATGTGCCTGCAGATAGGGAATACAGCGGTCGGTCGGCCACTTGCGGCCCAGCTGTGCGCGGACAATCGCATCCTGCTCGGCAAAGGAAAGCATCGGGGATGCCGCAAAGTCACCGCTTCCCCGCCCCGAGCAGTAGATGCAGCCGCCATACCCGCATTTCCCATCGATATTCGGGCAGCTCATTCCCGCATCAAGCGGAATCTTGGCTACCTTCCCGCCATAGCGATGACGAAGATAGTAGTCATAGGTGTGGTAGCGTTTATTTGAGTCCGAATACGGAAAGGGATTTCGTTCGGCTTGATTCATTTCGGTCTCCCTTCAAAAGAATATCCGCCCGTGTCTCGGGAGAGGCAGGGCGGATAGAAAAATATCGGTCAGGCGTTTGCCTCAAGCAGCTTTTCCACGGCGGCAAGCTTGACACAGCAGACCAGCACGCGCATGGCCTTCTTCAGATCCTCCTCGGAGGGGAAGGTCGGGGCAAGACGGATGTTGCGGTCGCGGGGATCAATGCCGTAGGGGAAGGTTGCACCGACTGTGGTCAGCGTGACACCTGCCGCCTTTGCCAGTGCGTAAACCCGCTTTGCGGTACCGTCCATCACATCAAGGCTGATGAAATAGCCGCCGCGCGGAGAGGTCCATTCGGCAATGCCGAGACCGGTAAGCTCCTCCTCAAGGATAGAAAGCGTAATATCAAATTTGGGACGAATGACCTCGGCCAGCTTCTTCATATGCGCCATGATCGCATCGGCCGAGCCGAAATACTTGACGTGACGAAGCTGATTGAGCTTATCAAAGCCAATGGTCTGCATAGAGAGGATAGGCTTAATCTGCGCAAGATTGCGGGGAGATGCGGCAAACATGGCCACGCCCGCGCCGGGGAAGGTAATTTTCGAGGTGGAGGCAAAGTAGAAAATACGGTCCTCGTTCCCGGCTTTCTTCGCCTCGGCAAAAATATCAAGCAGCTCGTCATGATCGTCGTAAAGATCGTGAACGGCATATGCGTTATCCCAGAAAATACGGAAATCGGGCGCGGCAGTCTTCATGGCGGCAAGACGGCGCACCGTCTCATCCGAGTAAGTAATGCCCTCGGGATTCGAATACTTCGGGCAGCACCAGATTCCCTTCACCGTCGGGTCATCTGCCACCAGGCGCTCAACCGTGTCCATATCCGGTCCGGTCGGCGTCATCGGCACGGTTACCAGCTCAACCCCAAGCGACTCGGTTACGCCGAAATGACGGTCATATCCCGGTGCCGGGCAGAGAAAACGGATCTTCTCATATTTTCCCCACGGCTTTTCACTGTCCACAACGCCGTAAATGATTGCACGTGCAACGCAGTCATACATCAAATTCAAGCTGGAGTTGCCGGCAACGATAATATATTCTTCGGGAATGCCGAGCAGGTCGGCAAACAGACGCTTCGCCTCCGGCAGACCGTCAAGAATACCGTAATTGCGGCAGTCGAAGCCGGCCGCAGAGGTGCAGTCCTCGGTAGTCAGAAGCACGTTCAGCATCCCGTTGACAAGATCAAGCTGTTTCTTTCCCGGCTTGCCGCGCGAAAGATCAAGCGAAAGTCCCTCTGCCGCATAGGCATCGTAACGGGCTTTCAGTTCATTTTGCATCAAAAGAAGATCGGACTTGCAAGCGTTTTCGTAAAGCATGGTGATGATTATCGGGATAGAGCACCCTTTCGGGCGCAAAATCCGCCTCCTGTATATAAAATTGGTCAAAGGAATCCCGTCACTGTTGGCAGTATATGCCAAGCGACGGGTTTTGGATGGCATGGAGCGTCCTTTTGCAGGACGCCCCGCCAAAAAATGCAAAATCGAAGAACAAAAGCTGCAGATCAGAACTCAGCACTGCCCGTAGTACGCGGGAAGGCTTCAACGTCGCGAATGTTCGGAATGCCGGTGATATACATAATCAGGCGTTCAAAACCAAGTCCAAAGCCTGCGTGGCGGGTACCGCCGTATTTACGCAGGTCAAGATACCACCAGTAATCCTTCTCATCAAGACCGAACTTCTCAAGGGCAGCCATCAGATAATCCATGCGCTCCTCACGCTGAGAACCGCCGATCAGCTCGCCGACACCGGGAACCAGCATATCCATCGCGGCGACCGTCTTGCCGTCGTCGTTGAGACGCATATAGAAGGCCTTGATCTCACGCGGGTAATCGGTAACGAAAACCGGCTTGTGGAAGATCTGCTCGGTCAGATAACGCTCATGCTCGGTCTGCAGGTCAATACCCCAGGAAACGGGATATTCAAAGTCGTGACCGCTCTTCTGCAGAAGCTCGATCGCCTCGGTATACGTGACGCGGCCAAACTCGCTGTCCACCAGCGCCTGCATACGCTCAAGCAGCGTGTTATCAAAGAATTTATTGAAGAAGGCCAGCTCTGCGGGACACTCCTTCATCACGTAGCGAAGGACATACTTGATCATTTCCTCTGCCGTGCGCATATCGTCGGCCAGATCGGCAAACGCCATCTCGGGCTCGACCATCCAGAACTCGGCGGCATGCCGCTGGGTGTTCGACTTCTCGGCACGGAAGGTGGGACCAAAGGTATAAACATTGGCAAAGGCCATTGCAAAACACTCGGCGTTGAGCTGTCCCGACACCGTCAGATTTGCGGGCTTGCCGAAGAAGTCCTGGGTGAAATCGACCTGGCCGTCCTCGGTCATGGGCGGATTTGCGGGATCAAGCGTCGTAACGCGGAACATTTCGCCCGCACCCTCACAGTCGGACGCGGTGATCAGCGGCGTGTTGACATAAACAAAGCCCTTCTCCTGGAAAAAACGGTGAATCGCATAGGCCGCAACCGAGCGCACACGGAACACCGCGTTGAAGGTGTTTGCGCGGGGGCGCAGATGGGCGATCGAGCGAAGGAACTCCATGCTGTGCTTCTTCTTTTGGAGCGGAAAATCGGCGGTAGATGCACCTTCAATGGCAATCTCGCGCGCCTTCAGCTCAAAGGGCTGCTTGGCATCGGGGGTGAGTACAAACTCGCCGCGGACAACGAAGGCACAGCCGACGTTCTGACGGGCGATCTCGCGGTAGTTTTCAAGGATACTGTCCTCAAAAACGACCTGCAGGTTCGTAAAATACGAACCGTCGTTAAGTTCAATAAAACCGAACGCGTTGCTGGCACGGATCGTGCGCGCCCAGCCGGCGACGGTAATCTCCTGTCCGGCATAAGCGGAAGGGTCGGCAAAAAGCATTTTGATTGTCGTACGTTCCATAATTTCCTCCAAAGGGCGCATCGGACAGTCTTTTTTCACCACGCGCAACTTTACGGGGCGAAAATTGCAATTCCATCACGCCATAACAGATATATTATACCCGATATCCCGAAAAAAAGCAAGATGTATTTCAAAAAATGGCAAAAAACTCTTATATTTTTTTATTTTTCGCCCCCAAGGGCTTCTCCTGCCCAAAAACGGCGGGCAAGCTCGCGCAGTGCTGAGGCATCCCCGACAAAACGCATCCCTCCCCAATGCGGCGGGAAGAGACGCACGTACTCGGGGGACGAATAGCGATCGTCAATCAGTACCACAATGCCGCGGTCATCCTCGCGGCGGATAACCCGCCCCGCCGCCTGCAGAACCTTATTCATGCCGGGATAGGTATAGGCATACGCATATCCCTGCTCACACTTATCTTCATAATATTCGGCCAACAGCCCCCGCTCCACGCCGAGCCGCGGGATGCCGACACCGACGATGATCGTGCCGATCAGTGCCTGCCCGGGCAAATCCACACCCTCGGAGAAGGAGCCGCCCAACACACAGAAGCCGACCAGCAGATCGTTATCCTCGGCGGCAAACGCGGCGATAAACCGCTCGCGCTCGCCCGAATCCATCCCCCGCTTCTGCGCACGCACCTTTACCTGCGGATATTTTGCCGTAAAGCGTGCAAAGACAGCCTCCATATAGGAATACGACGGAAAATAAACCATGTAATGCCCTGTCTTGGCAGAAACAGTCGCCGCAATACATCGCACGATGCGGGGGATGCTTTCCTCGCGATCGGCATAGCGGGTAGAAATTCCATCCACCGCGGCAAGACAGAGATTCTCGGTCGGATAAGGAGACGGAAGCGACAGCATCACGTCGGATGCACCGCCGCCGAGCAGATCGGCAAAATATTCGGTCGGCGTCAGGGTCGCCGAGAAAAAGACGGCCGCCCGTCCAAGTGCAAGTCTGGCGGCAAGCATAGCCGACGGATCAAGGCAGAGCAGCCTTGCTCTTGTATCCTCCGCCTCAAATTCAAGGCAGAAGCGCGAATGCGTATCGGCCGTGTGCATCAAGCCAATCATTTCCTCCACTCTGCGGCTGAGCTCTCGCAGCTGTGGCAAATGCGGATGCGTGCGATTTTCACGCATCCACTCCTCTGCCCGTGAGGAGAAGGCCGTAAGCCCGTCCATCAAGGTACGGTCAGGCGCACGGCAGACAACGCCCCCCAGAAGATTTCCCTCCTCGTCGGGATTGAGCTCAGCGCGATAACGCCGATGCAAGCGGCGGAAAAGCAGGATCGCGTCGCCGAGCATACGGTCAAGCGCACTCTCCTCTGCCGGCACGCGTGCATAAAGCGATTCAAAATCCCGCCGCCGCAGCTCGGCCGAGTACATCCCTCTGGCGCGGTCCGGCAGGTTGTGTGCCTCATCAATAAGAAAAACGTATCGCTCGCCCGATCTGCAGCCCTCCTCAAAAAAGCGGCGCAGATATGCGTGCGGATCGAAAAGATAATTGTAATCACAAATAATTAACTCGGCGTGCTCGGCCAGATCAAGAGAAATCTCATAGGGGCAGACACCGTACGACTCGGCCGTCTTGCGGATCATGCTCGAGGTCACGCCAAGCCCTTCGGAGAGAAGTGCATAAACTGCATCATCCGATCGGGCGTAGTAGCCTGCTGCATAAGGACAGGAGGTCGGATTGCAATAAGCGGAAAGATGCGCCGAATCGGCACGCGCCTCGCCGCACAGACACATCTGCGCCTTAGCCGAGAGCATCACCGTGCGGAGCATGGCCCCTCTCTGCGCCAAGAGACGCGCGGCACTCCAGGCTTCCCGTGCCGTGCTTCCTTTTGCCGTCAGATAGAAGATGCGATCGCAAAGTCCCTCGCCCAGTGCCTTCACGGCGGGATAGAGCACCGACATCGTCTTGCCGATGCCGGTCGGTGCTTGGGCAAACAAGCGCTCTCCGCGGCGGATTGCACGGAAGACGGCAAGAGAAAGCTCCTCCTGCCCTGCACGCATCCTTCCATACGGGAAAACGGCGGCGCGGATAGAAGGAATCCGCTTGGTCTCCCTCTCTGCGGCCAGCGCCGCCCAGCGGGAAAACTGCCCGAGAATATCATAAAACGCCTCCTGCAGCTGCGCCCTTGAATAAGTGCGCACCGTATGGCGCATCTCGTCGCGGTCCGGATTGTAATAGGTGAGTTGGGTATTGATATAGTCCATCTCTGCGCCCGCAAGATAGAGATACGCAAGGCAAAGCAGCTTTGCCGTATAGGCCGGCTGAGCGGAATAATAATCCCGCGCACGAAGGACGCGCAGCTCCGCCACCGTAATGCCGGCTGCATCGGACATGATCCCGTCGGCGCATCCCGATACCGAGAATTCCATCTCGCCAAGGCGACAGCAGTGCGCAAGATCTACGTCGGCCGTAAATCCCGCCCCCATCTCCTCGGCAAAGCGACGTCGGATCTCTTCCCTTCGCTCAGCCGTCAAGCGAGGGGATATGCGCGTGCCGAGATCATCCTGCCGGCGTGCACGCGCGGCAAGCTCATCGACCGAGACGCGGATCATCTTGCTCTCGCGGTCATAAAGCATATTTCCCCTCCTCTCCCAAGCATATATCTTCCATTTATTTTAACATAAAACAGCACGCGCGTCAATTCCCTCCCGCCGCTTTCCCAAAAGAAGCCTCCCCATCCCCTTCTCCCCCCAATTTCCATAATCTTTGGGATAGCATTTTTCGCCCTTATCGCTTATAATAATAACAGCATCTGCAACGAAGGGAGTACATAGCGACATGGAACTGATCCTCATCAGCGACAGCAAACTGAAAATCATGTTGACGCGCGACGATATGCAGCAGTACGCGCTCAACTGCGATACAATCGATTACGACAATACCGAAACCAGACGTGCATTCTGGAACATTCTTGACGAAGCCAAGCACAGAACCGGCTTTGACGCGGCCGCCGAGCGTGTATTCATTCAACTCTATCCCTCAAAGGAGGGCGGATGCGAAATGTACGTCACCAAGATCGGCTTTGACGAAGCACGTGCATCCCGTGCCCTTCTGCCGGGCGGGGCGAGCAAACGCGGCGTTCTGCGCTCCCGTATCTGTGCCTATCGTTTTGATCGGCTCGATGACCTGCTGACCGTCTGCCGCCATCTGCGTACCCATCACATTTCTCTGCCCAGCAGTGTCTGGCGGGATGACGAGGGGGACTGGCATCTGATTCTCGACGAAACCGATGCCCCGACCGCGCCCCTGGCCTTTCTCCCCGAATTCGGCGACGCGGAGGACGCCGGGCGCCTCAGCGTATACATCGCCGAGCACGGCGTATGCGTTCGTCAGGGCGATGCGGCCGAAATTCTCGGTGCAATTTAAGGACAACACAGGCGAAGCTTTCTTTCGGGACGTAGTCTCATTTATGAGCAAAAAGATTATTTTATGTCTATCCCCATATTTGTAAGACAGTTATCGAACTTGTTTTTGCCCACAAATTTATTTTACGGCTTTCGAACATATAGGGCGATTTTCATCTAATCCGAGGCTGTTTTGGGCAAGATTTGCGTTTTTTTGACAAAAAAACAGCAGCTTCTCGCCGCGTGGCGGGAAGCTGCTGTTTTTCACTCCACATCACGGCGCCCTTCCAGGGCGCGGTAAAGGGTAATTTCATCGGCGAATTCAAGGTCTCCCCCCATCGGGATACCGTAAGCCAAGCGCGTCACCTTGACACCGAAGGGGGTCAGCAGACGGGAGATATACATCGCCGTTGCTTCACCCTCCACCGTTGGATTGGTCGCCACAATGACCTCACTCACCTGCTCGTCCGAAAGACGGTCAAGCAGCTCCTTGATCTTGATCTGATCCGGTCCCACACCGTTCATCGGGGAAATCACACCGTGCAGAACGTGATAGCGTCCGCGGTATTCCTTCACCTTCTCCAGCGCAAGCACCGCCCGCGGATCCTCGACGACACAAATCGTCGTCGGGTCACGGCGATCATCTGCACAGACGGCACACAGCTCGCGGTCGGTCAGATTCTGACACACGGGACAAAGATGGATCTTGGATTTTGCGTCAAGAATTGCCTGCGCAAACGCGGCGGCCTCTTCCTCGCTCGATTCAAGCACCGAGAAGGCAAGACGGAGAGCCGTCTTGCGGCCAATACCCGACAAACGCTGGAATTGCTCGCAAAGCGCCTGCAGGGGTTCAATATAATCGGCCATGGGATCAGAACAGACCGGGCATATTCATCGCGCCCGTGATCTTCTGCATTTCGGTATTGTTGGTATCCTCTACACGCTTGATCGCCTCGTTCACAGCGGCAACGAGAAGATCGGAGAGCGTCTCAATATCATCAGGATCAACGACCTCGGGCTTGATGTCGATCGAGAGAACCTCACGGCGTCCGTTGATCTTCACTCCAACGACACCGCCGCCGACCGAAATATCATATTCGCGCGCATCCAGATCAGCCTGCAGCGCCTCCATATCCTCCTGCATCTTCTGTGCCTGACGGATCATGGCATTCATATTCTGCGGGCCGCCGCCCACACCCTTCGGAAGTCTTGCTTTCATGGTAGAATCTCCTTTATTATGATGTTAATATAATCTATATAAGAGGCCGCTTATCCCTCTATCGCAGTAAAAATATCGTCGTCGGGCAAGCTTGCTTCGGCAGACGCCACCTCAAGCCGAAGCCCCGTCGGCGGAATGTCCGCCTGCGCCGCAATGGCAGAAAGCAGAAGCTCTCTGTTTGTCGGCCGGTCAATCATCGTCAAGGTAAATGCGTTCGGCACACGAACGATTACCGTACCGTCCTCCCCCTGTGCCGCACGGGCGCGCTGCAGAAAACTGCTCAGTGCCGGATCACGGCTTCGAAGCTGCTCAATCACCTCAGGCCAGACAGACAATCCGCGCAGCCCCTCGGTCGGCGCAGCAGGCTCGTCTGTTTTCGGCTCTTCCTTTGCGGAAGAAATATCCCCGCTGTCGGTGCTTCCTTTTTCGGGCAAAGCCGGACCTTCCGTCTTCTCTGCCGTCGCAGCAGCAGGTATCTCATGTAGGGTTCCGCCGTGCGTAAGCAAAGCAAGCTTGCGTTCAAGATCGGCAATCCGCTCAAGCAATGCCTCACCCGTCGTATCAAGACGAGGATCACAGAGCCGAATCAAGGCAAGCTCCGCGCACATCCGCTTGATCGCACCGCTGCGCTGCATGGAATACAGGGCATTTTCAAGATGACGTGTGTGTGAGAGAATCGTCTCACGCTCAAATCGGGCAGACAGGGCAGAAAGCTGCTCCTGCTCGGCCGCGGTAAGGTCAAGATATTGCGCCGCATTCGGTGTCGAGAGCATCACGAGCATATCGCGATAAAATGCTATCAGATCCTGCCAGAACACCGCCACATCCCTCGATGAGGTCACGACGTCGTCCACAATCGCAAAAAGCGACGA
>JAZNCR010000035.1:0-2709 GCA_045587605.1 Eubacteriales bacterium | reverse complement strand
TGTCGGAGAAGAACTCAGCGCCTTCCTCGCACGTCATTTCAAGCACATCAGCGATACTCTTACCCTTGAATTTTACGTCGAGCGTTTCGCGGTTGTATCTCTTTCCGTGACACACGTCGCACGTTACGTAAACGTCAGGTAAGAAGTGCATCTCGATCTTCTTTACGCCGTCCCCCTCGCAGGCCTCGCATCGGCCGCCCTTGACGTTAAAGGAGAAGCGACCCGATTTGTAGCCGCGTGCTTTGGCATCGGGGGTTTGTGCGAAGAGCTCTCGGATGTCGGTGAAGAGTCCCGTATAGGTTGCGGGATTTGTGCGAGGCGTGCGCCCGATTGGCGACTGGTCGATGGCAATGATCTTGTCCAGATGCTCAACCCCCTCCACCTTCTTGTGCGGTCCGGGGAAGGTATTGGCACGGTTAAGCTTTGCCGCAAGCACGGGATAAATAATGCCGTTGACCAGAGAGGATTTTCCCGAGCCCGAGACGCCGGTCACGCAGACAAAGCAGCCGAGCGGGATGGATACATCCAGGTTTTTGAGGTTGTTCATTTTTGCCCCGAGCACCCGCAGAAATTCGCCCGTGCCTGTGCGGCGGGAGGCGGGGACGGGAATTCGCTTGCGGCCGGAAAGATAGTCGGCGGTCAGCGAGTTTTCCATCTGCATAACCTCAGATGGTGTTCCCGCCGCCACAACGCGGCCGCCATGCACGCCGGCACCCGGACCGATGTCAACAATGAAATCGGATGCCTCCATCGTCTCCTCGTCGTGCTCGACCACGATGACCGAGTTGCCGAGATCGCGGAGCTGCTTGAGGGTCGCAATCAGACGGCCGTTGTCGCGCTGATGCAGACCGATGCTCGGCTCGTCAAGAATATACAGCACACCGACCAGTGAGGAGCCGATCTGGGTTGCCAGGCGAATGCGCTGTGCCTCGCCGCCCGAAAGCGAGCCTGCGCGGCGGTTGAGGGTCAGATAATCAAGACCAACGCTGACAAGGAAGCGCAGGCGTGCGCGGATCTCTTTGAGGATCTCGCGTGCGATGGCCGCCTCGGTTTCGGTCAGCGTAAGTGCTTCGGCGAACTTCAACGCGTCCGAGATCGAGAGTCGGCAGAAATCGTCGATGCCGAGACCGCCGACCGTGACGGCAAGCACGTTGTCGTTGAGCCGCTTTCCGTGGCACTTGGGGCAGGGGGCTTCCTCAAGGAAGGCGTCGTAGTAATCGTTGCTCCATTGATTCATTCTCTGCTCAATCATGGCGACGAGCCCCGGGAAGGTTACCGTCTGATGGTGGGAAACTCCGCCGAAAAAGCGGGTGAAGGTGTAGGTTTCATCTCCCGATCCTTCAAAGAGAATGCGGCGTGCCTCGGGGGGAAAATCGCAGACCGGCATATCCAGCGTGAAGCCGAAGCGTTCTCCGACTGCCTCAAAGAGAGGGCCGTTCCAGCTCTCCTCCTCCAGCGTCTTGAAGCCGTTGACGGCAATCGCGCCGCCGCGGAGCGAGAGGGTGTCGTCGGGGAGAATTTTCTCGCGGGAAATACGGCGCAGAACGCCGAGGCCCGCACAGTGCGGACACGCACCTGCAGGATTGTTGAAGGAAAACATTCGCGGCTCAAGCTCGGTAAAGGAAATGCCGTGCTCCTCGCAGGCATACTTCTGCGAGAAGGTCATTTCCTCCCCCTCTCCCTCGCGCGGCACGGTGGCGATGATCAGATTGCCGTCGGTGAGCGAAAGCGCGGTTTCGACCGAGTCGGATAGACGTGCGTGCAGATCGGGGCGCATGACGAGACGGTCCACGACAATCTCAATCGAGTGCTTTTTGTTTTTGTCAAGTGAGATCGTTTCGCTCAGCTCCCACATACTGCCGTCCACGCGGACGCGGACGTAGCCCGATTTCCGTGCACTCTCAAGGACCTTTTCGTGGCGGCCCTTTTCGGCGCGTACCACGGGGGCGAGCACCATAAAGCGGGTTCCCTCGGGCATGGTCATGATGCGGTCGATGATCTGGTCGATCGACTGCTGACGGATCTCCTTTCCGCAGACGGGACAATGCGGAATGCCGATGCGGGCGTAGAGCAGACGCAGATAATCGTAGATTTCGGTTACCGTTCCAACCGTGGAGCGAGGGTTTTTCGACGTCGTTTTCTGGTCGATCGAGATGGCGGGAGAAAGTCCTTCAATCGAATCGAGATCGGGCTTGTCCAGCTGTCCGAGAAACATCCGCGCATAGGAGGAGAGGGATTCGACAAAACGGCGGTGTCCCTCGGCGTAAATCGTGTCAAAGGCGAGCGAGGACTTTCCCGAGCCCGAGAGACCGGTAAAGACAACCAGCTTGTCACGCGGGATGGTGACGTCGATATTTTTCAGATTGTGGACGCGCACACCGCGCAGAGTAAGATCAGTCGGCATATCGTGAACTCCGTGTTCTTGTTCGTTCGTTTAGGGGAAAAACAGTTTATCCGCTTATGCGGCAAAGAGAATAAAACCGATGGTGTTAATGGCCAGATTTGCGCAGAGGTGGACAAGCCACGACGGCCATATCGAGCGGCTTTTTGCGTTGAGCAGATTAAAGATCAGCCCGCCCGCAAAGAGCGAGGCGAGAAGCAGGGCAAGCAGGGCTGGGGAACCCCAGCCGAGCATCATGGCGATATGGTAGAGTGCAAAGAGCGCAGCGCTGAAGAAAGTCGGAGGCCAAGCGGTCTTAGGAAGACAAT
>JAZNCR010000034.1:0-5141 GCA_045587605.1 Eubacteriales bacterium | reverse complement strand
ACGAGACGAAGTCCCCGGTTATCCTGCAGGTTTCGGCCGGCGCACGCAAGTATGCAAAGCACGCATATCTGCTTGCGCTCGCACGTGCCGCAATTGAGGATTCGGGCATCGATCTCGCTCTGCACCTTGACCACGGTGCGGATTTTGAGATCTGCAAGGCCTGCATCGACGGCGGATTTTCCTCGGTCATGATCGACGGCTCGCACCATTCCTTTGAGGATAACATCGAGCTGACCCGCCGCGTCGTTGAGTACGCGCACGAGCGCGGTGCTGTCGTTGAGGGTGAGCTTGGCCGTCTGGCAGGCGTCGAGGATGACGTCAACGTCAGTGCTGAGGATTCCTCCTACACCCGTCCTGAGGAGGTTGAGGAGTTTGTTGCCCGTACCGGTGTTGACTCGCTGGCCATCGCCATCGGCACCTCGCACGGTGCATACAAGTTCACGCCCGATCAGTGCACGCTCAACGAAGAGGGAATTCTCGTTCCCCCTCCGCTTCGCTTTGATATCCTTGAGGAAATCGAGAAGCGTCTGCCCGGCTTCCCGATCGTTCTGCACGGTGCATCCTCGGTTCCGCAGGAATACGTCCGTGAGATCAACTCGATCGGCGGCAAGCTTCCGAACGCAATCGGTATTCCCGAAAGCCAGCTCCGCAAGGCGGCAAGCATGGCCGTTTGCAAGATCAATATCGACTCGGATATTCGTCTTGCGCTGACCGCAGGTATCCGCCGTGTCATGCATGACGATCCCTCGGTATTTGACCCCCGCGGCTATCTGACCGTTGCCCGCGCAGAGGTCAAGAAGATGGTTCAGCACAAAATCAAGAACGTGCTCGGCTCTTCGAATACCCTTTAATTCAATCTGACGGGGAGTCCTTTTCGGGGGACTCCCCTTTTCGTAAGATCCCTAAAGGAGAAGCATATGATTTTCACCACACCCTTCACCGTGAATTTTCATGATACCGACCTGTATGCGCGGATGCGTCCTTCGGCGGTGCTGATGTATATGCAGGAGGCGGCCAATCTGCATCTGAATACCTACGGACCGACGATGGACGAAATCCGAGCGGGCGGCCATGCATTTCTGCTCAGCCGTGTGCGGGTTGCGCTCTATCGCCCGATTCCTGCGTATACGCCAATCGAGGCGCAGACCTGGGTCAACGAGGAGGATCAGGGGTATTCCTTCAACCGCTATTACCGCATTTTGGCGGGGGGCGAGACGGTTGCGGAGGCGGCGTCTGTCTGGGCACTGGTATCGATGGAGGATCACTGCCCCATCAGAGCCAATGCATTTTCCTACCACTTTTCGGGCGACAAGCCGCTTGAGCTTCTGCTTCCCCGCCGCATTCGCTTTGCGGATGAGCCCGAGGCGGTCGGCAAGCGAAAAATCGTGTACAGCGACTGTGACTATAACGGACATCTCAACAATACGCGCTATCCCGATCTGCTTTGTGATTATCTGCCCGAGGGAGAGACGGGCCGCGTGAGCGATTTGGTCATCAATTTTCTCGGCGAGGCACCGCTTGGAGAGCAGCTTACCGTTTATCGTGCACCCGATCCCGAGAAGGATGGACGCTATCTCTTCCGCACCCGACGCGCCGACGGCTCGGCTAATATCGAGGCTGTTTTGACCTTGACGGAGGAAGACCGATGAGCACGCGCCGCGTTTTGCTTCTCGGAGAGGATGCGTGCTATCTGCGGATGCTTTCCTTTGCCCTTGCCGAGGCAGGCTTTACGGTTTGTGAGAAGCAGTCGACCTTTCCCGACTGCGCCGTGGTCGATCTGGACACCGCTTCGGTTCCGGTCGGTATTCCGACCGTCGGATATTCACGCATGGGGCGTGAATCATCCGACTGCGCCGTCGTTCTGACGCGCCCGTTTGCGGTATCCATGCTGATCCACGCACTCTCCCGCCTTGGGGAGCCGGGCGAGACTGCCGAATTGTCATCGCGAGGTCTTCTGCTCGACCCTGACGTGTACACGGTTGCGCAGGGAGAGAAAAGTCTGACGCTGATGCCGGCTGAGTATGCTTTGCTCTGCCGTTTGATTGAGGCGGATGGAGAGGCAGTCAGCCGGATGTCCCTGCAGGAGGCACTCCCCTCTGCCGCATCCCGGACGTCCAATCTGATTGAGGTGACGGTTTGTACGCTTCGCCGAAAGCTGGAGAGTACCTTCGGCATCCGTCCCATCCGTACGGTGCGCGGGATCGGATACCGCTATGAGCGTTGAGCAAGGAAAGAAGGATGAATATGGATCTTCTGTATGCCGATGAAGCAATTGCCGTCTGTATCAAGCCGGTCGGTCTTGATGCGGAGCATGGCGTTCCTGCCGCCTTGGGCAAGGCGCTTGGCGGGACCTTTTATCCCATCCACCGGCTTGACCTCAACGTAGGCGGCGTGATGGTGTACGCCCGAACCAAATCTGCCGCGGCGTCGCTTTCCCGCGCCGTACAGGAGGGCAGCATGGTCAAGGAATATTTGGCTTGCGTACACGGCACGCCCCCTGAGACCGGAGATTGGGAGGATCTTTTGTGGAAGGATCCGAGGAAAAACAAGGTATATGCGGTGAAGCGGATGCGCGGCGGTGTCAAGCCCGCGCGGCTGGAGTTTCGCCGTCTGACCGAGGGGGAAGCCTCGCTTGTCCGTGTGCGGCTCCATACCGGCCGCACGCATCAGATCCGTGTGCAGTTTGCTTCCCGCGGCTTCCCGCTTGTTGGCGACCACAAATACGGTGCGCGGGATAAGGAGACTGCCCCGATGCTTTTCTCCTGTGCCATTTCCTTTCCCTACGGAGGAGAGGTACGTACCTTTGAAGCCCTTCCTGCCTGGGCTTTGTTCGACCAAGTACAATAAAGGGGTGTCGCACCGTTTGGTGCGACACCCCGCTGTATTTGATGACTGTCAGACCGTTCCGGTGACGACCAGGCGGGCTGTGCCGGGGGTGATAATCCATACGCCGGTGGCAGGATCCTGCGTATAGGTGGCGGCGGGAACGGTGATGCGTCCCGGCACCGTAGCGAAAAGCCCCGTCGTCTCATTGTAGGTGTAGTCGGCGGGGGAGGTCAGGGGAACGCCGTCAAGGGTGACGACAAGGTCGGTCAGAATCGGATCAAAGTCATCGATGAGCCGAATATCATCGGTTGCGACCGCCGCGCGGCTTCCCGTGTTCTGGATAATGAAGGTGTAGGTCAGCCGTCCGTTCTCGGCGACGGGAACGGGGGAGATCGTCTTTGTGATGGTCAGCGCGGGTGCTGCTGCGGCGTCTACCGTTTCGCTGACCTCGATGGGGGTCAGAATTCCACCGCCCGTGACGGTGGCTGTGTTGGTGATCTCATCTCCTTCACCGAGCGGAGCAAAGGGAGTGACACGTGCCTCGTAAACCAGCACCAGATTTCCCTCGGCGGGAATGGTCAGGCCGGAGATGACGAGGGGCGGGCCGGGGTTGACGGTGGGTGCCGCGCCGGGAACACCGTCAACGAAAACGCGCAGAGAACCCTCCGCGTATTCGAGCGGATAGACCGTCTGCGTATCGAACGCATATGCGCCGAGGTCATCACTTACCGTGATGCCGGTGAGGGGCGTCTGCCCCGAGTTGACCAATGCGATGACATAGGTCAGATCGTCGCCCCGCGCATAACTGCCGCTGAGCACCGTCTTGGATGCGTCAAGCACCTCAAGCACCTCGCCGACGGCAACGTTGGAGTTGACCGCACCGCCGCGGTAGGTCAGCTGAGCCTGATTTGTGAACTGTGCCATTTTTCTTCACCGTGACTTGCGCCGCAAGTCTTCCTTTCTTTTTTTCCATTGCGGACGTTTGCCCGCATTTGCAGTTTATGCGAGGAGGGGACGGCAGGTGACGAATGGGCACGGAATCTGTCGAAAATCGGTTGAGCGGGAGAAAACAGGCAGGTGCTGCACGTGTTGTGCAGCACCTGCCCGTTTTCGGTTTTGCGGTCTCTCGGCATCATCGCTTCGTCCAGGTTGCGGGGGCGAAAATCAGGATCAGAGGGAAGATTTCAAGACGGCCGAGTAGCATGGCAAAGGAGAGAACGTATTTTGCGAAGGCCGAGTAGGCGGCGTAGTTTCCGGATGCACCGACCATGGCAAAGCCCGGACCGACGTTGTTAAAGCAAGCAACGGTTGCAGAGAAGTTGGTTTCAAAATCAAAGGGCTCGAGGGTGAGAAGCAGGAAAACGGCAAGCATACAGACCATGTAAATCGAAAAATAGGTGCTGACACTGCCAAGCGTTTGCTCGTCCACCTGCTTTCCTTCAAAACGGACGGCGGATACCGAGCGGGGATGAAGAAGGCGGCGGAATTCACGGCCGATCATTTTGAAGAGCATGATAACGCGGGACATCTTGAGCCCGCCCGCCGTTGAGCCCGCACAGCCGCCGACGAACATCAGAAGCAGAAGAATTCCTCGGGAGAAGCCCGGCCAGAGATTGAAATCGGTCGTGGCAAAGCCGGTCGTGGTAATGATGGAGGAAACCTGGAAGGCGGCGTGACGAAATGCCTCGGCAATTGAAGTGCAGGAGGGTAAAATATTGGTCACGATCAGCCCGGTAGACACGCAGACGACCGCGATATAGCACCAAAGCTCGCCCGAGCGAAAGACCGAGCGGAAGCGGCGAATGAGCATCAGATAATAAATATTGAAGTTTACGCCGAAGATCAGCATGAATACGGTAATCACCCATTGCAGATAGGGGCTGTATCCCGCGATACTGTCAGCCTTGATGCCGAAGCCTCCCGTACCCGCCGTGCCGAACGTATGCACGATGCTTTCAAACGGAGGCATTCCGCCGGCGAGCAGAAAAGCGATTTGAAGCAGGGTCAGGACAATATAGATAATATAGAGGATTTTTGCCGTTTCCCTGACACGGGGCACAAGCTTGCCCACGACAGGTCCGGGCATTTCGGCGCGCACAATATGGATAGAGCGGTCGGAGAGGCTGGGAAGAAGGGCCATCACGAAAACCAGAACGCCCATGCCGCCGATCCAATGGGTGAAGCTGCGCCAAAACAGAAGCCCGTGGCTGAGCGCTTCCACGTCGGTCAGAATAGAAGCACCCGTGGTGGTAAATCCGCTGACCGTTTCAAAAAAAGCGTCTGCATAAGCGGGAATCTCGCCCGAGAAAACAAAG
>JAZNCR010000033.1:0-11852 GCA_045587605.1 Eubacteriales bacterium | reverse complement strand
TGCATTTGTAATACAAATGCGAAACTGGTGATAAAAACAGAAGAGAGAGTTTCACGGAAGTAGAATTCGTGAAGCTCTCTCTTTTCTGCTTTTCAGTTTAGAGTTAGGAGTTATGCGTTTGCTATCGCAAACGTTATGATATGATTGCCCCTGTAGCCTTCAACTTGGCGAAGCCAACCATAACGATGCGGAGCATCTCATAACGCATAGCTTGCCCCCATGGGCAATCATAGTTTAGCGTGATTTGTCCGTTAAGGACATCACGCTAATGCGGCAGACCTTTTTTTAATCAGAAAAAGCGGCCTTCCCAGAAGGCGCGGTTATCGCCGAGATAATCGATGCCGAAAAAGATCAAGAGAATATTACGCAGAATAAAGAGGGCGAGCGCGATTGCGATTATGCTGATCCAGCTCCAACTCCGAATCGGGCAGGCGTAGGGATCGCGAAGAATCAGCGCGCGAATTGCACGCAGATATTGCAGGAGAGCCAAAAGTGAGCCCCACAGAACGAGGGGATTTGCACGGAGAGAGGTGAGAAACTTCCCTTGCAGAAGTGCCTTCAGCGCACGCGTTCCGCCGCATCCGGGACAGTAGATATGGAGCAGACGGTTCATCCCGCAGGTGGGGAAGCTGAGCACGAAGCGCGGGTTCAGCGTCAGATAAAGATAGCAGGCGGCGATCGCGGCAAGTCCTGCGGCCGTTATAATGAGAACTGTTTTTCGCAAAAAGCGCAGGTCACGCTCTTTTTGCCGTTCAAGGGATGAGTTCATTTTCTGCGCTCCTTTCTTTTTTGTGAAAAATCTTGCAATGCGGGGAATTTTGTGATATCATAAAAGAAAAACGTACAGGAGGTTTTCAATATGGATAACAACCAATTCCCGAAATTTGACCCCGAAACAGGACGTCCGCTGACACCTCCTCCTGCGGAGCAGGCACCGAAATTCGACCCTGAGACGGGACGTCCGCTGAACGTGTCGCAAAATGTGCCTCGCTTTGATCCCGAGACAGGACGCCCGCTGACTCCGCCCGAGACGCCGCTGTCAAACGGCAATTCTTCGGTGGGTGCCAATTTTGCGCGTTCGCAGGTGAACGACGAACCGTATCAGCTTGAGCAGAAAAAGACCGACGGAATTGGCATCGGTGCACTGATCTGCGGCATCCTGTCGCTTGTGTGTTGCTGCTGCTGCAACGTTGGATTTGTTCCCGGCATCGTGGCCATTATTTTGGCGGTCATGTCGAAGAAAAACGATCCCGAAGAAAAGATGTCGGGCATGGCAAAGGCCGGACTCATTTGCGGTATCATCGGTACGGCGCTGAGTGTTCTCGTGTTTGTGATCGGCATTGTACTGAGCATGACCGGCTATGCCGATATTTATTTGGACGAGTTTTTGGGCGAATTCTATTATTGATTTGTTGTGATACCGAAAACAGGGGATGTCGCGCTGATTTGCGCGGCATCCCTCTTTTTTTATTTCACTGCGGCAATAAAGCGGCCGAAGGCCTCGCGGCCCTCTGCATCACAGCGATAAACACCTGCCTGCTCAAGGACAAGCGTAAAGGTGCGTCCGATCTCCTCACGGAGAATGGCATCGACGTTGTCTGCCGTGAAGGTGTAGCGATCGGCAAAGCGGGAGAACCATTCGGCGTGGTGGCGGATGCGATCGTCATCGGCGGGATTTTTGCCGGCAAGGATGGCGGCGGCAAGCAGCTCCATTTCGGCAGCCAGTCGGGCGGGGAGAACGGCAAGGCCCATGACCTCGATGAGGCCAATGTTCTCCTTCTTGATATTGTGCAGCTCGGCATGGGGATGGTAGAGACCGAGCGGATATTCCTCTGTGGTCAGGTTGTTGCGCAGAACGAGATCGAGCTCAAAGCGGCCGTCCCGCATTCGCGCAATGGGGGTAATCGTGTTGTGCGGCTCACCGTCGGTCTCAGCGAGGATCATGGCGTCGGGATCGCTGTAGGCACGCCATGCGAGAAGAATTTTGTCGGCAAGCTCGACCAGGCGGCCGCGGTCGGATGCGGTGAGGCGGATGACCGACATCGGCCAGCGGACGATACCCGCATCGACATCGTCAAAGCCCGCAAACGTGATTTTCTTTTCGATCGGCGCGCGTTCCATCGCGAAGGTATAATGTCCGCCCTGCATATGGTCATGCGAGAGGATCGAGCCGCCGACGATGGGGAGGTCGGCATTCGAGCCGACAAAATAATGGGGGAACTGCGCAACGAAATCGAGCAGGTGGGCGAAGGTGTCGCGGGAGATGCGCATGGGGACGTGCTCACCCGAGAGGACGATGCAGTGCTCGGGATAATAAACGTAAGGGGAATACTGCAGATACCATTCGTCACCTGTCAGCGTAATGGGGATCACGCGATGGTTTGCGCGGGGAGCAGCCGAGAGATTTCCCGCATACCCCTCGGTTTCGCGGCAGAGCGCGCAGAGGGGGTAGCCCGAGGGCTTGGCCAGCTTGGCGGCGGCAATGGCGCGGGGATCCTTTTCCGGCTTGGAGAGGTTGATGGTAATGTCCATCGTCCCATACGGCGACTCAACCGTCCATTTGCGGTCGCGCGCAACGCGATTCTCGCGGATATAGTTGGTGGCGCGGCTAAAGCGGTAATATTCGTCGGTGGCGGCAAGGGGAGAGAGGGCATAGTTCGCGCGGAAGTCTGCGATTACCTTGCTCGGACGGGGGGTAAGAATGCCCATGATCTCGGTGTCAAAGAGGTCGCGGTATTCTACTGTATCCATGGCGAGCAGCCCCGATTCTGCGGCATAGTCGCAGATGGCATCGAGGATCTCGTTGACCGGTGCTTCGGGGAGCGCTTCGGTGGGGGTATAGGCGTCCAGCTTCAGCAGATGAAGCAGGCGGTTGATGATATAGGAGCGGTCGGCGGGCTCAATGAGCTTCGTTCGGCACGCGTAGTCGGTCAGCTGCTTGATGCGATTACTAATCATAAGTACGGATTCCTTTCCGGATAAAAAAATCTTTGGCAACAGTATAGCACAAATTGCGTGCTTTGTCAAAGAATCTTTGGGCAGAATATGTGTATTCGGTAAATTTTTTTCATAGCCGTTGAATTTCTCGCGGTCTTGTGATATACTATACGATGAATAATTATGGAAACGGAGCTGAGCGAATGGCCATAAACCGATTGACCACCGCCGCCCTGCGTGCGCTGTCCTATCCCGACATTGATCTCAAAAAGAATTATCGGCTTGACCGTGCGGCAAAGCGCTTGCTCCGTCCCCGTATCCCTTTCGGTTATCAAAGCTGGAACAAACGGGTGGATATTGACGGGAGAAGAATTCCCGTTCGGCTGTTCATCCCCGACAAACAGCGGTCGCAGGAGGTTTTCCTCTTTTTTCACGGGGGAGGATGGGTGTCGGGAAATATCGATACCTATACGCAGACCTGCGGTCAGCTTGCCGCCGAAACGGGAAGACGTGTCCTTTCGGTTGATTACCGCCTGGCACCCGAGCACCGATTTCCTGCCGGACTTGAGGATTGTTATGCCGTTGCGCGGGCTCTTTTCTGCGAAACCGATCGTGTTGCCGACGAGGACATTATCCTGATGGGAGACAGTGCCGGAGGCAACCTGGCGGCGGCAGTTTCTCTGATGGCGGCTGACAGGGGCGAATTCATGCCCCGCCGGCAGGTGCTGATCTATCCTGCCGTGCAGAGCGATTTCAGCGAGCATTCCCCCTTTCCGTCGGTCAGAGAAAACGGGCAGGGGTATCTTCTGACAGCCAAAAAGGTTGCCGATTATCTTTCTCTCTATATGCGTACCGAGGCGGATCTGCAGAACCCCTATTTCTCACCTCTTCTTGCCGAATCGCTTGCGGGGCAGCCCAAAACGCTGGTGATTACCGCCGAATTTGATCCCCTGCGCGACGAGGGAGAAGCGTATGCCGGGCGGCTGAGTGAGGCTGGGGTTGAGGTGACTCTGCACCGTATCCCGGACGCACTGCACGGATTTTTCTCTCTGCCGCCCATCTTTGATGCGGTGCGGCAGACCTACGGTCATCTGGCCGCATTTCTGGGGGATTCCCCCTCTGACGAAAAGGAAAACGAATGACATGAGTCACGCAAAGAATAAATGGAATAGGCTGGACAACGCGGCAAAGCTGTTTGCCGCGGCAACCTCACGCACCGAGACGCATGTTTTTCGATTCTCGTGTGAGCTGAACGAGCCGATTGATCCCGAGCTGCTTCAGGACGCGCTTGACGATACTGCCGCCTGCTTTCCCATTTTCGGCTACGTTTTGCGCCGCGGCGTTTTTTGGTATTATCTTGAAGCTTCCCGCCTGCGTGCCATTGTCCGCCCCGAGCAAAAGCCGCTTTGCGGACCGCTCTACCGCCCCGGAAACAAAAGCCTGCTCTATGCGGTGAGCTATTATAACGCCACCATCAATCTTGAGGTTTATCACGTGCTCTCGGATGGCACGGGGGGGATGCATTTTCTGCGTACGCTCGTCATGAAGTATCTCGCGCGTGCGAAGGGGATTCCCGAGGAAAATCTCGGCTATGAGACCGCGCATACGAGCATGGCCGACGACAGCTTTACGCGCTATTCCAAGCGCGCGCCGATGAAAAGCATCAAGCGGCCGAGTGCCTTTGAGCTTAGTGGAGCCAAGCTTTCCGAGGCCAGAGTCGGACTGATCCGCGGTACGGTACGCACGGATGCTCTGCTTGCCGCGGCACACGCCGAGGGGGCGACGCTGACGGCATATCTTGCCGCCTGCCTTATCCGTGCGATCGGAGAGGATATTCCGCTTCGCGCACGCAAGAAGCCGGTCGTGCTGAATATTCCGGTTAATTTGCGCAATTATTTTGCTTCCGATTCGGTGCGAAACTTCTTTACCCCGATGTATGTCTCCTACAACTTTTCAAAGCGGGACGGCAGCTTTGCCGATATTCTCTCGGCCGTTTCCGAGACCTTTGCACGGGATCTTAATCGGGACAAGCTGGCTGAGAGCTTCGGGAGCTTTCTTGCCTTTGAGGAAAATTTCATTGCCCGCATCACACCGCGCGTACTCAAGGATATCGTGATGCGCGCCGTATACAACAAGTCAAGCCAAGGCTATACGGGTACGGTTTCCAACGTCGGTATCGTGAAAATGCCTGCCGCCTTTGCGCCGCATATCCGCGGCGTTCACGTTTGTAACGCGACGAGCAAGATTCAGGTTTGTGTCTGTACCTTCGGGGAGAAGCTGAGCATTTCGGTGACCTCGTCCTTTGCCGATACTGCACCCCAGCGCCGATTCTTCCGCCATTTGCGCACCCTTGACGAGTCGCTTGTCATTGAGACGAATCTGCTCGATGACGATGCGTGACTGCGACGTTATGCTTGAAGAAGGGAGGTCTTTCTCATGAAATACTGTGATCACTGCGGCCTTTCTGTTCGCACGACTCGTCGAACCTGTCCGCTTTGCCAGGCTGAGCTGACGGGCGAGGGAGAGACTGCTCTGCCCGAGATCAAATCGGTTTATAATCAATTCGTCCTGTTCTTCAAGTTCCTGCTTTGGGGAACGGCCGTGGGGGCGATCGCCGCCGTGGCGGTGAATCTGATGATCCCGCAAAGCGGCCGTTGGTGGCATTACGTTCTGCTTGGCGAGCTTTGCTTCTGGGTGCTCTTTTTGACCGCGATCCGCCGTCGGACGAATATTCCCCGCGGCATCGTCGGGCAGGTCTTCTGGATCTGTATTTTTTCGGTTGTCTGGGATGCGATGACCGCCTGGCACAGCTGGTCGATCGATTTTGTGATTCCCTGTACCTGCATGGTGGCGATCGTCGCCCTTGGTGTGGTCGGGCCTGTCCTTCGTCTCCCGCCGGGGGACTATATCGGATGTATTCTGGCAGACGCCTTCTTCGGCATCGTTCCCCTTGTGTTTTATCTGACCGATCTGTCCGATTTCGTCTATCTCAGCCTCACGAGCGTTGCCGTGAGCGTGCTTGCCATCGTCTCGATCTTTATCTTCAGCGGCAAGCAGATGCGCGCCGAGCTGGAGAGACGTTTTCACCTGTAAGGTGTGCTGATTACCGAAAGAAAGGATGCTTCCGCGGAAGCGAAAATTTCCATGACCCACGTGCAGATCTATACCGACGGTGCCTGTCGGGGAAATCCCGGCCCGGGCGGCTGGGGTGCAGTCCTCGTTTGCGGAGAGCATGAGCGCGAGCTGTCGGGCGGCGAGCCGTCGACGACGAATAACCGCATGGAGCTGACGGCAGCCATCCGTGCTCTTGAGGCGCTGACCCGCCCGTGTGCGGTGACCCTGACCACCGATTCCAAATATATGACCGACGCCGTTCAGCTTGGCTGGGCGCGCGGCTGGCGGGAGCGCGGCTGGCGCAAGGCGGACAAATCGCCCGCGCTGAATGCCGATCTCTGGGAGACCCTTCTCGGGCTGCTTGACTATCATGAGGTCGAGTTCGTTTGGGTGAAGGGGCATGCCGGACATCCCTATAACGAGCGCTGTGACCTGCTCGCCACAACCTGTGCCGACCAATATAAATAAACATAAGGAGATTTCCCAAGATTTATGCCGACCGACCGAACCAAGCCCTCATTTCACCCGCTTTCGCAGACCGATCTTCCCGAAATTCTTGCCTTGTCCCGTGCTGACCGCGCGCGATTCTGTGACAGAACGGTGGGGATCCTTTATATGTGGGCGCGGCAGTGTGATACGCAATATGCCTCTTTTTCCGGGATGCATCTGCTTCGGTCGATCTGGAATGGGCGACGGGTATACGGCTGCCCCATCGGAGAGGGGGATTTCTCTGCCGCACTTGATGCCGTCGCTGCCGACGCGGCCGATGATGGGGAAGCACTTGTTTTTGCTTCACTCTCGACCGAGGAGGCTGATCGAATTGCCGCACATTTCGGTGGTGGCGAACGGTCGACCGACGAGGGCTGGAACGACTATCTTTATTCTGCCGAAGCACTTTCCACCTTTGCAGGACGCGCCTATCACGGACCACGCAACCACGTCAATCGCTTTTCTGCGCTATATCCCGACTATACCTATGATTCCCTCACGCCGGAGCTGATCGATGAGGTGTCTGCATTCTACGCCGTCCAGCGGATTGCGGCAGATGACGGAACCGAGTCTGCCGCGGCCGAAGCCGATGCGGCAGCTGAAATGCTTTTGCTTTATCCCGACCTGCTAAAAGCCGGCGCCCCGCTTTCCGGCGGCGTGCTTCGGGTATCGGGTGAAATCGTTGGCTTCTCGATCGGAGAGATTGCGGACGATACGCTTTACGTTCACATTGAAAAAGGAAATACCGCCTATTCCGGCGTATATCCCATGCTTGTGCGGGAGTTTGCCCGCCGTGCGCCGGAATGTGGTGTCAAATGGATAAACCGTGAGGAGGACGACGGAAATCCCGGGTTGCGTCGTTCTAAGCTTGCATACCGCCCATCCGCTCTGCTCGAGAAGACGGTGCTGACCGTGCCTCGGATATGAACGGTGTACAGAAAGGAAACGAACATGAAAGAACCCTCCCGCACTTTTCGTGCGCGCCGTTTATGCGCGCTTTTGCTTGCGCTGCTTGCGTTGACTGCGTGTATGCCGGAGCAGGGAACCGAGAAGGAGACCGAGTCGAGCACCTCGCCGATTACCACCGAGGCACCGGCTGATCCCGTTACCGTATCGCCCGAAACCACGGCTGTCCCCTTACCCGTCACCACGCCGGAACCCGAAACTACCCGCCCCGTGCCCGAGACGACTGCACCGAAGCCGGTGATTGCATCGGGTAAGATCTCCTCAAATACCGGAAGCAATCTTGAAATTCACGTGGAATGGTCGGTCATCGGACAAACCGATAAAGCTGTCACCCTGCGCGCAGAGGCGTACATCACCTGCTATACCATCTGGGTAAGCGCGCGCAGCGGCGGTAAGCTGAAGATCGGCAATTCGAGTCAGAGCTTTTCAACCGATGCGATCATTTACGAGGGGAAGGGAAAGCAGACCTATCCGCTTGCGTCCTCAACCGTCGATATTCCGCTCGGCGCGAACGGAACGGCAGAGGTTGAAATCTCGGCATCCTGGCCCTTTATCGGCAGTTATTCGGGTATTCGGATCGATTATCTGACCTGCTCGGATACGGTCATCGTCGGACGTCCGATTGCACCCGAGACGACCGCACCCGTTACTACCCCGCCCGAGACGACGGCGGCTCCCACCGAGACGACCGCACCGCCTGTTGAGATTCCCTCGGTACGTGAAGAGGGGGACGCGATTCTCTACCATTCGCGGGTCTTCCTTGACCGTGATCTGCGGCACTGGAGCAGCGTTGCGCTGGTGATGAGTACCGAATCGCTTGCCCGGCTTGTCGAGACGCATCCGAGTGACTGTCATAATCCGACCTGCGAGGCAATTCTCGGCGCACTGCGTGGCTACGACGAGGCATTCTTTGCCGACAATACGCTGCTGCTCGTTCCGCAGGGCAATCTCTATCCGACCGCCGCACCGGTGGAAATCTTTGATATGCGCTGTGATGCGCTTGCTCTGCACGTACACATTCGTGATATTGCCGCTTCGCGCAAGACGGAGGTGCTCTCCTCCACCCGCTTCTATCTGCAGATCGCCGAGATTCCCGCAGAATCGGTTGGCGCGAGAATGATTAATATCATCCAGCACGGCACCTTCTACACCGATTCCGGCAAATACGAACGTGACTATCTGCGCGAGGAAGGAAAGGAAAGCGCTCCCACGGTGCGCACCTATCAGCCGGCGGCTATTACACCGTAATCGAAAATAAATGAATCGAAGCAAAAAACAGAAAACTCCCTCTTGATGCGGTCGGACCGTATCAAGAGGGAGTTTTCATATCAGCAGGATTTCGTAGGATTTATTCTGCGTCGAACTCGTTGATAATGGGCTTAGTGATATGCGGGCACTTCGGGGTGATCGGGTAACCGATTTCGGTCGGTGCTGCCCATTTAACCGCATTGTGGATGATGCGGCGAACGTAGGGATCGTAGAAGCTGGGGCAGGTTTCGTGTCCGGGCTGGAAATAGAAGACCTTGCCCGCGCCGCGGATGAAGCAGGCACCCGAGCGGAAAATGTTTCCGTCCTCAAACCACGAGCCGAATACGAGAGCGTCGGGCTGGGGGATATAGAAGGGCTCGGAGTACATTTCTTCCTCTTTGAGCAGGAAATGATCGGGAATTCCCGCCGCGATGGGATGGGAGGGCATCATATTCCACACAACTTCTTTTTGGTTGCGTCCCCAGGAGAGATTGCCATTCGTCCCGACAATCGCGCAGAAGGGCTTGGAGCGATGTGCCGAATGCAGGGCGATGAAGCCCATTTTGCCGAGATAAACCCGACTGCGGATGCGTGTAACAAGCTCATCGTCAACCAGATGATGCTTTCCGTGTCCCCACCAGATCAGGACGTCGGTGTTGTCAAGCACCTCGGGGGGGAGACCCTGGTCGGGATCATCAAGTGCGGCCAGCGTGATCTCAAGCTCGTCCGATTCGGAGAGAAATTCGCCGATCAGCGCGTGAATGCCATTCGGATAAAGTGCTTTTGCTTCCTCGTTCGTTTTCTCGTGGTAGAATTCGTTCCATATGGTTACGCGAATTTTGTTCATAGATTATCCTCCGTTTCTCGCCGGCAGGCGATTTGTTCAGCTTCATTATAACAATCGGCAGCGGGACGCGTCAAGAAAAAAATTGCTTTGCTTTGGAAAAAAATTGCTTTACTTTGGATAAAAATTGCGTTTGTCCGGCAAGAGCGGGGAAATAGTCTTGACTAATCGCGCTGTTCGGGAATATAATAAAATAAAAGTAATTTGCAGCATGGAAATGAAGGTATACCTTTTTGCCACTCCTCAAAGCCTCCCTTGCGCCAACACTTCTGCACAAGGGAGCCTTGGCATATGTGTTTCGTATGGCAATCAAGGTATACCTTTCTTGCCATACGAAACAAATTACGGAAAGCCTTCCCCTTGAGGGGAAGGGGGACCACGGCAGTGGTGGATGAGGTGTAGTTTGGTACCGAAGAACACCTCATCCGTCAGCCTTCGGCTGCCACCCTCCCTCGAGGGGAAGGCGATAACCTTGAAAAAGCAAATGATTTGACATTGAAGGAGAATGTATGACCGATTTACTTGTTCGCCTGTTTATCCGTGACCGTGACAACGTCGAAGATCCCCGCGTTCGTTCTGCATACGGCACGATGGTCAGTATCGTGGCAATCTGTCTCAATATCCTGCTTTTTGCCGCAAAATATGCGGCGGGCGTGCTGAGCGGCTCGATTGCGATTACGGCGGACGCTGTCAACAATCTCTCGGATGCCGGAACGGCACTGATTTCGCTCATCACCTTCCGTATCGCCGGAAAGCCGGCCGACCGCGATCACCCGTTCGGGCACGCGCGCATCGAATATGTTGCATCCATGATCGTGTCCTTTTTGATCCTGCATATCGGGCTTGATCTGCTTGTCGATTCGTGGAATCGTATCCGTCACCCCGAGGCATCGGTTGAATTTCACCCCGCTGTCATCATTGTGCTCGCTTTTGCCATTGCGGCAAAGCTTTGGCTTGCGCTTTTCAACCGCAGGATCGGCCGAAGGATTGATTCAGCCGTGATGCAGGCGGCTGTAGTCGATTCGATCAGCGACGTGCTTTCGACCACGGCTGTACTCATCTCGATGCTCATCTTCCGTCTCAGCGGCTTTGATCCGGACGGCTATATGGGACTGCTCGTGGCGGCAATGATTCTCTGGTCGGGCATTAAAATTCTGCTTGAAACCAAAAATCACATTCTCGGTACTGCGCCTGATGAGGAGATTGTTGAGGCCATCTGCCGCGCGGTGGAAAATTGTCGGTCGGCAATCGGTATGCATGATTTGATCGTACACAATTACGGTCCGGGTCGTTGTCTTGCCAGCCTCCATGTTGAGGTCGACGGACGTGCGGATATTTTTGTGCTGCATGACGACATTGATATGCTGGAGAAGACCATCGCAGACACCCTTGGCATTTCCTGTACCATTCATATGGACCCGATCGTGACCGATGATGAGACGGTGAACGCTCTGCGCAAAATGACCGAGGAAATCGCTGTTTCGGTTGAAGCAACCCTGACGATTCACGATTTCCGCTGTGTGGTCGGATACACGCACACCAATTTGATTTTCGATCTGGTTATTCCGTTTGAAGTAAGCATGCCGGTTGATCGCATCTGTGACGAGATTGCGCGTGAACTGCGGGAGAAGGGAAGCTACTATGCGGTCATTACGGTCGATCGCGGATAAATTCCCTTTGTTCGTGGTCAGCGTTTGCCATTCGTGATACAATAAATTTATATATGAGGTGATCAGTATGTTGGATTTTCCGTTTTCCACCGTTTCTCCCTATGATTTGAATGACAATTTCTTTTCCCGCATCGGTCGGGACTGGATGCTGGTGACGGCGGCCAAGCCGGACGGTTCGTGGAACACGATGACCGCCAGCTGGGGAACGGCGGGCATTCTTTGGAACAAGCCGGTTGCGGTTTGCTTTGTGCGTCCTCAGCGCTATACCGATGAGTTTATCAAGGAAAGTGACCGCTTGACCCTCTCCTTCTTTGGTGACGAGATGCACGACGCGCTCAAGCTCTGCGGCGTCAAGAGCGGCAGAGATACCGACAAAGCCGAAGAGACCGGGCTTATTCCGCTCACCCTTCCGTGGGGCGGAGTGACCTTTTCACAGGCAAAGCTTGTCTTCGATTGCCGTCGGATCTACACCGACGTCCTGCGCCGAGACGGGTTCCTCGATCCCGCACTTCTCTCGCATTATGATGATGATTTCCATCACGTGTATGTCTGTGAGATAGAGAATTGCTATGTGAAATAAAAGC
>JAZNCR010000032.1:0-5773 GCA_045587605.1 Eubacteriales bacterium | reverse complement strand
GAGATACCGCTGCCTGCCGTCCGTGTTGCCGATACCCGCCCGGCACTTTCCTTCCTTTGGGATGCCTTTCTCGGTCATCCTGCCCAAGGGATGCGCTTGATTGCCGTCACCGGGACGAACGGAAAAACGTCGGTCAGCTATATGCTTCGAGCGATCTTTTCGTCTGCACTTTTTCGCACCGGACTGATCGGTACGGTGAACTGCTTCTCAGGGAAACGAAGGCTTCTCTATACGGGAGGCGATCCCCTTGCCAATATGACGACACCCGACCCCGCCGAGCTTTACTGTATGCTTGACGAAATGCGGCGGGACGGCGTTGAGGTCGTGATTCTTGAGGCCAGCTCACACGCGCTTGCACTCGGCAAGCTCGCTCCCCTTTCCTTTGCGGC
The DNA here is from genome assembly GCA_045587605.1 of Eubacteriales bacterium. Classification (GTDB taxonomy): domain Bacteria; phylum Bacillota; class Clostridia; order Oscillospirales; family CAG-272; genus SIG693. Next base: position 5,384 of record JAZNCR010000032.1, on the reverse strand, counting down.
GGGGATCTTTACCAATCTCACCCCCGAGCATCTTGATTTTCACGGTTCGATGGAGAACTATCTTGCCGCTAAGCTGATGCTGTTTTCGGCCGCCTCGCTTACCGTCGTCAATCGAGACGATGCGCACTTTGCGGCGGTTGCCGAAGCGGGAGGCGGACGGGTGGCTGCTTGCGGCAGAACCGATGCCGCCGATTACCGTGCGCTCGAGATCGAATATCGCGGTGCCGACGGCATCGCCTATCTGCTTGATTCCCCGCGGGCGCGCTTTCGGATTGCATCCCCGATTCCCGGACGCTTCACGGTAGAGAACACGCTGCTTGCCGCGGCCTGTGCGCTTGAGCTGGGGATATCTCCGCTTGCCGTGCAGGATGCACTGATCGGCTTGCGCGGGGTGGCAGGAAGGCTTGAGCGCGTCCCGCTCGCACCCGATTTGCCCTTCGCCGTTTTCATTGATTATGCCCATACGCCCGATGCGCTGGAGAATCTTCTCCGAACGGCGGCGGCCTTCAGACGGGGAGGCGAGAGAATCGTTCTGCTCTTCGGCTGCGGCGGGGACAGAGATCCGTCCAAGCGTAAGCCGATGGGACGCATCGCCACCGAGATGGCCGATTTTGTGATTGTAACCTCCGACAATGCGCGGAGTGAAGAGCCCGAGGATATCATTGCCGATATTCTGCGGGGAATTGACAGAGAAAAGCCTCATACCGTGATTGTTCGGCGGGAGGAGGCGATTGATTATGCCATCCGTACAGCCAGACCGGGAGATATCATCTTGCTCGCCGGAAAGGGACATGAATGTTATGAGATCGACGCGACCGGACGCCATCCCTTTGATGAGCGGAAGATCGTCACGGATGCCGCCCTGCGGCATTGGCGCTCCGTTTGAGAGACGGAGACAAGATCGGAAAATAACGGATACAGAAAGGTGATTACCCATGAAAAGCGTTCTTTCGCTTTATCGATATACCGCCGCCGAGCTTGCATCGGTGGTGAAGGGAATACTTTACGGTGACGGCAGTGCCGTCGTGGAAAGTGTTGTGACCGACTCGCGCGAGGTCGGGGAAAATTCGCTCTTTGCGGCGATCCCGGGCGAGCGGGTGGACGGACACGACTTTATTGCGGCCGCGGCCGCGGCGGGTGCTGTCTGCGTGCTTGCCTCCCGGATGCCCGAGGAGGTGCCGGAGAGCTGTGCTGTCGTGCTCGTTTCCGACGCTGTGGCAGCCCTCGGTGCGCTGGCGCACGACTACGCCGCGAAAACCGCGGGACGGACGGTTGCCGTGACGGGCTCGGTCGGGAAAACCACGACAAAGGAATTTCTTTCCGCCGTTCTGGGCCAGCGCTTCCGCCTCCATAAAACCTCGGGTAACCACAACAATGAGATCGGCCTTCCCATGACGGTGCTTGATGCCCCGGAGGGGGTTGAGGCAAAGGTCTATGAAATGGGAATGTGCGATTTTGGAGAGATCGATTATCTTTCCCGGATTGCCGAGCCGGATATTGCGATCGTCACCACCATCGGTTCATCTCATCTTGAAACACTGGGCACACGCGAAAATATCTGCCGCGCAAAGCTTGAGATCACCCACGGACTGAAGCCGGACGGCATCCTGCTCTGCAACGGTGACGAGCCTCTGCTTTACCATGAAACGCTGGAGGGAAGGACGCCCGTGTTTGTGGCAATCCGCAACCGCCATGCCGATTTCAGAGCGGTGAACATCCGCGCAGGAATCGGAAAGACGACCTTTGATCTGCTCTGCCGTGACCGTGCCGTTACCAATATTGAGATCCCGGTGCCGGGAACGCATCACGTCTATGCGGCACTTTTTGCCTATGCCGTCGGCGTTCTCTTCGGGATGGAGGAGCAGGAGATCCGTCGCGGACTTCTCTCCTTTAAGAACACCGGAATGCGTCAGCATATTTACGATCTGCACGGCGTTACCATTATCGAGGACTGCTACAACGCCAGCCCCGAATCGATGCGCGCGGCGATCGACGTGCTCTTTGCGCTTGCCGAACAGCGAGGGGCGAGAGCGCTTGCTCTGCTCGGCGATATGCGGGAACTTGGCCGCGATTCTGCGCTGATGCATAATCAGCTCGGTATCGGGGTTGCCCAACGAGGACTCGACTATCTCTTTACGCTTGGCGGCATTGCCGAAGAGATTGCGCTGGGCGCGATCCGAGGCGGGATGCGCGCTGACCGCGTTTATGCCAATCCCGATTGCGCCCGTCCCGATCACAGCGGCGAGATGCTTTTGCAGATTCTCCGCCCGGGAGACGTGCTGCTCGTCAAGGCGAGCCGTGCCGTTGCGGCAGAACGGGTGATTGCTTATCTGAAGGAGAACGCTGAGCGTATCGGCGAAGCAAAATAAAAGGAGACCGCTATGGAGATCAATCTCACCCTACTGTTCATCGGTGCGCTGAGTGTTTGCTTTGCACTGACGGCCGCCGCCGCGCGCTATGTGATCCCGAAGCTGAAAAGTAAAAAAATGGGACAGCCGATTCTTGAAATCGGTCCCCGGTGGCATAAATCCAAGGAAGGCACGCCTACGATGGGCGGAATATCCTTTATTTTTTCTATCCTTGTCACGACCCTTGCCGCCTTTGTGCTGACCGCGGCAATCGGGCAGGGAAGTGCACTTCTCTCTATTCTGCCGACGCTGGGGCTGGCCATCGGCAATGCCCTCATCGGCATGGTGGATGACCGTGCAAAGCTGCTCAAAAAACAGAATGAGGGACTCAAGGCTTATCAGAAATTTCTTTTGCAGGTCATCGCGGCCGCCGTTTATCTGATCGTGATGCGTGTCATCGGTGCAATTGACACCGTGCTGACCATCCCCTATTTCGGAATCGAGATCGATTTCGGCATTTTCTACTACGTCATTGCCATGCTCCTCATCACGGGTGTGGTCAACAGCGTCAACCTGACCGACGGAATCGACGGTCTGGCATCGAGCGTAACGATGGTGATCGGTGTTTTTCTCGCCGTGCTTGCCTTTTTGTGGACGGATGCCGCGCTTGGACTTGATGCCGCGCTGATCATCGGCGGCACACTCGGCTTTCTTGTGTACAATTTCTATCCCGCCCGCGTGTTTATGGGCGACACGGGATCGCTGTTCCTCGGCGGCCTCGTGGTTGGCTCTGCCTTTATGCTTGACTCCCCCCTGATTGCTTTGGTGATGGGTTTGGTTTATATCATCGAAACCGCATCGGTTATGCTTCAGGTCGCCTATTTCAAGCTGACGCACGGCAAGCGGATTTTCAAAATGACGCCGATTCACCACCACTTTGAGATGTGCGGCTGGAGCGAGGTCAAAATCGTCGGTGCGGCCGCGGTGCTCACCGCCGTCGCCTGCGTTCTTGCTTATCTCGGACTCTGATCCGATTCCCATTCCCGAAAGGAGAGATTTCCGTGCGCCGAAACGATTCATCATCCGAATCCCGCAATCCCCGTCGGGCACCGTCTTCCGCGGAACAGTTCTCTCCGGCCGTGCGCGCAAAAAACGACGGGGCACCGTCTGCTGTATCGGTGCGGGAACGGCAGAGAGAAGAACGCCGTCTTGCACAGGCGGCGGCGCGCGAGCTCGAGGATGCGCAGTATGTGCGCGTCTATACCGGCATTGACCGCCCGTTTCTTCTCCTTGTCATGGCACTGCTTGCGTTCGGCATCGTCATGGGATTTTCCGCCGGTTATTCTTATGCCAGTTATGAGTACGGCGACAGTATGTACTTTTTCCGCCGTCATCTCTTTTTTGCCGCCCTCGGTACGGTGGCGATGTTTCTCTGCCTTTATATTCCGCTCCGCGGCATACACCTGCTTACCGTTCCTGCGTATGTATTTGCCATTGGTCTTTTGATTCTTGTCCTGATTCCGGGCGTCGGTATCAAGGAAGGGGATGCTCAGCGATGGCTCTATATTCCGGGGTTCGGTACCTTTCAGCCGTCCGAAATCGCCAAGCTGGCCATGGTCATGATGATGGCCTGGTATATTTCCCGCTATTACGACAAAATTGCGCATAAGGGAAAGGGAGGCCATCCGTTTCTCTGGGGATTCGTCGGCTGCGGTGCCGTGTTCGGTCTGATTGCCGTGCTTGTTGCGCTCGAGCATCACATTTCCGGAACGCTGATTATCGGTGCGATCGGTGTATGCATGATGTTCGTGGGGCAGGTGCGTGCACGATATCTGTTTATTGTCGGTGCGATCCTTGCCGGCGCGGCCTTCTTTTTGATTTTTGTCTCGGGATACGGACAGACGCGTGTGGATGTTTGGAAAATGGTGCTCTTTGAGCCCGAGAATATCCCTCCCGATATTGCACGGGATGCCGCTTATCAGAATTTGCAGGGGCTGTATGCGATCGGCTCAGGGGGCCTCTTCGGCGTGGGGCTCGGCAACAGCTTCCAAAAATACGGCTTTGTTTCCCAGCCGCAGAATGACTTTATCTTTTCCATTATCTGTGAGGAGCTCGGCTTTATTGGTGCCGCTGCCGTGATGCTGCTTTTCCTTGCCTTTGCCTGGCGGGGATACGTCATTGCCCGCAATGCCCCCGATCTTTACTCCTCGCTGATTGTGTTCGGCATTGTTACGCAGGTTACGCTCCAGGCGCTGCTCAATATCTGCGTTGTCACGGCCACCATTCCGAATACCGGTATTTCACTCCCCTTTTTCAGCTCGGGCGGCACGTCGCTCTTGATTATTATGGTGGAGATGGGAATCGTTCTCTCGATTTCCCGCTATTCCTATCAAAAACGCACCTGACCGAAAGGAACCGTTTATGCGCGTACTGATGACGGGCGGCGGAACCGGCGGGCACGTCAATCCCGCCATTGCCATCGCCAATACGATCAAACGAAACCGACCTGACGCCGAGATTGCCTTTGTCGGCACCTCGCGCGGCATTGAAAATAAGCTTGTTCCCGCGGCAGGGTATCCGCTCTATCACGTTGAGGTGCGCGGATTTCGCCGCTCCCTCTCCCCGGCCAATCTGCGCGCGGCGTGGCTGGCCTTCGTCTCGCCCATCCGCGCCAAACGGCTGATTGCCGAATTCCGTCCCGACGTTGTTGTCGGAACGGGGGGCTATGCTTCTTGGCCCGTGCTTGTGGCGGCAGCCCGAATGGGCATCCCCACGGCGGTTCACGAATCCAACGCTATCCCCGGCGTTACGGTGCGCCGACTGCAGGGCTATGTGGATCGGATTATGCTCAATTTCGCCGCAAGCGGTGAGCATCTTGATGCCAAAGAAAAGCTGATGGTGGTCGGCAATCCTCTGCGCGGGGAGTTCGGCAGCATCAGCCGTGAACAGGCGCGTGAGCGTCTGGGCATCGGCGCATATCGCCGTATGATTCTCTCCTGCGGCGGCTCGCTGGGCGAAGTCGGGTCGGAGCCATGT
>JAZNCR010000031.1:0-5155 GCA_045587605.1 Eubacteriales bacterium | reverse complement strand
TACAGCGTCGGCTTGCCCGCCGCGCCAAGATCGCGCAGAATCTGCTCGGTCACAACAAGCTGCTCCCCGCATTCGGGATCGGATGCATCGAGCAGAATCATGAGAATATCGGCACAAACCGCCTCGTCAAGCGTGGAACGGAAGGCCTTGACCAGGTGATGCGGCAGACGGCGAATGAAGCCGACCGTATCGGTCAGAAGAACCGGCTCGCCCGACGGCAGACTGAACTTGCGCGTTGTCGGATCGAGGGTGGCAAACAATTTATCCTCAGCCAGGATACCCGCATCGGTCAGGCGGTTAAGCAGGGTCGATTTACCCGCGTTCGTATATCCGACAATCGCAACCTTTGCAATGCCGCTGCGATCGCGCGCGGCACGCATGGTACGGCGGTTACGTTCAAGCTCGTCAAGCGCATCCTCAAGGGCTTCTATACGGCGTTTGAGGTGACGGCGATCCCGCTCAAGCTGGGACTCACCAGGTCCTCGCGTGCCGATTCCGCCGCCGAGACGGGAGAGCTCCGCCCCCTTACCGGTCAGACGCGGAGCCGTATATTTCAGCTGAGCAAGCTCAACCTGCAGCTTACCCTCACCCGTTTTTGCGTGCAGCGCAAAAATATCGAGAATCAGCATACTGCGGTCGATGACCCGCCTGCCGTCCAGCCCCTCCTCGAGGTTACGGATCTGCGAGGGGGAAAGCTCGGTATCGAAAACCACAAGGTCAATCTCGTGATTGCGGCAAAGCTCGGCCAGCTCCTCGACCTTGCCCGAACCGATATAGGTACGGACGTCGGGCGTTTCCTTTGCCTGCAGCAGCCGCACCAGTGTCTCACCGCCCGCCGTGTCCAAAAGACGCGCAAGCTCGTCAAGGCTTCGGTTCGCCTCTTCCTCGGGGCAATCGCGGTTGATGATCCCAACCAGCGCCGCGCGTCCTTCGGTCGGCGCTTCGGTCAGCATATTCTTCTCATTGCTTGTCATATTCATCCTCCTCGTAGAAAACGGCAAAAGGGCAACGTGCACGTCAAATTACGCACACCTTGCCCAATTCCCGGTGATAAAGAGCCGGAACTTATTTGTTGCCTGCAAGACGCTTCTTGAACTTGTCAACACGTCCGCCGGCATCAACGAATTTCTGCTTACCGGTGAAGAAGGGATGGCACTTGGAGCAAATTTCAACTCTCATCTCGCCGCCCTTGGTCGATCTGCTGGTTACGGTCTCGCCGCAAGCGCACTTGATCGTGACTTCTTTATATTCGGGATGGATTCCTGCCTTCATTATTCGCACCTCACTTTGACAGTATTCATAATACGTCCAATTATAGCATAGTTTTTCCGAAATTGCAAGAGTTTTTTTCGATTTTTTTGATTTTTTTCGATTTCTGCTCATTCCGACCGAAAAAACGGCGGACTGCCTCCTTGTTTTGAGGCAGTCCGCGCAAAAAATCAGATCTTATAATATTCCACAGCCGAGGCAAACATACCGATGTCGTAGAGCCCGTCTACGTTGCGGTAGATACCGTCGCTGATACGCTCGCTGTGTCCCATCTTACCGATGACACGGCCGTCGGGCGAGGTGATACCCTCGATCGCCGCGATCGAGCCGTTGGGGTTGGAGCGGATGTCCATCGTGGGATTGCCTGCCAGATCAACGTACTGGGTCGCGATCTGCCCGTTTGCGGCAAGCCGTGCTACGACCTCGTCGGAGGCAAGGAAGCGTCCCTCACCGTGCGAGATCGGCACGGTATAGATCTCGCCGACCTGCGTCTTTGCAAGCCAAGGCGACTTGTTCGAGGCGATACGGGTACGGACCATGCAGGACTGGTGGCGTCCGATGGTGTTGTAGGTCAGGGTCGGGCAGGCGGCATCGGTGTCGATGATCTCGCCGTAGGGGACGAGTCCCAGCTTGATCAGCGCCTGGAAGCCGTTGCAGATACCCGCCATCAGACCGTCACGCTGACCGAGCAGACGTGCCACAGCGTCCTTGATCTGCGGGTTGCGGAAGAAGGCCGTGATGAATTTGCCCGATCCGTCGGGCTCGTCGCCGCCCGAGAAGCCGCCGGGGATAAAGATGATCTGCGATTTCTCGATCAGTGCCGCAAAGCGCTCGACCGACTCGGCAACGCCGGCAGGGGTAAGGTTGTTGAGCACCATGATCTCGGCCTCAGCACCTGCACGCTCAACCGCACGCGCACTGTCAAATTCGCAGTTGGTGCCGGGGAACACGGGAATCAGAACGCGGGGCTTTGCAACGCCGATCTTGGGTGCGGGACGGGTCTCGGCCGTATAAGCATACGCCTCGACCTTTTCGTCGGGCATCTTGATGTTGCAGGCAAAAATGTCCTCCAGACGATCCTCGTAAATGCCCTGCAGCTCGGCAAGGTCAAGCGTCTCGTCGCCGCGGGTCATCGTATAGGCGAGAGTGGTCTCGCCGAGGAGGGTTCCGCCAACCTCGCTGCTGTCAGCCAGCTCGAGGATGAAGGAGCCGATGCGCGTGCCGAAGAGGGTCTCATCCGAGACGCCCTCCGCAAAGCGGAAGCCGATGCGGTTGCCGAGACACATCTTGAGAATACCCTCTGCCACGCCGCCGCCAACCGGCGTCCAGGCGGAAATTGCCTTTCCGGTCGTCAGCAGAGTATGGACAAGGTGATAGAGCGACTTGAGCGAAGCGGTGGTCGGAATGCCGCGGTCGTCGTACTTGGGCTCAAGCAGAACGACGCGCGAAACGGGAAGCTTGAATTCGGCCGAACGGATATCGTCGGTCTTGGCCGTGGTGATGGCAAAGGAAACGAGGGTGGGCGGAACGTCGAGATCGTCGAACGAGCCACTCATCGAGTCCTTACCGCCGATCGCGCCAAAGCCGAGATCGAGCTGTGCCGACATCGCGCCGAGCAGAGCCGCAAACGGCTTGCCCCAACGGGACGGGTCGGTACCGGGCTTCTCGAAATATTCTTGGAAGGTGAGATAGCAATCGTCAAGAGGAGCACCTGCGGCAACCAGCTTGGATACCGATTCCACAACGGCAAGGTATGCACCGGTGAAGGGATCGGCCTCGGTGATGAAGGGATTGTAGCCCCAGCTCATAACCGAGCAGGTCGTGGTCTCGCCGCCGAGAACGGGAAGCTTGGCCGCCATCGCCTGTGCGGGGGTCAGCTGATGCTTGCCGCCGAAGGGCATGAGCACGCTGCCGGCACCGATGGTCGAGTCAAAGCGCTCGGAAAGGCCCTTCTTGGAGCAGACGTTAAGATCGGCGCAGAGGGTGCGCATTGCCTCGCCGAAGGAAGCGGGCATCTGCTTGGCAGCAGTCTTGGCGACCGGAACGTGTACGCGGGTAGACTTGGGCGCGCCGTTCGAGTTGAGGAAATCACGCGAAATATCGCAGATGACGTTGCCGTTCCAATGCATACGCAGACGGTTGGTATCGGTAACGGTGGCAACGACGGCCGACTCAAGGTTCTCACTTGCGGCAAGTGCGCGGAAAGCATCCACGTCCTCTGCGGCCAGAACGACCGCCATGCGCTCCTGCGATTCACTGATCGCGAGCTCGGTGCCGTCAAGACCCTCATACTTCTTCGGTACGGCATTCAGATCGATTTCAAGGCCATCAGCCAGCTCGCCGACCGCAACCGATACGCCGCCCGCACCAAAGTCGTTGCATCGCTTGATCAGACGGGTCGCCTCGGGATTGCGGAAAAGACGCTGCAGCTTGCGCTCCTCGGGTGCGTTACCCTTCTGCACCTCGGCACCGCAGACCGACAGGGATTCAGTCGTGTGCGACTTCGAGGAGCCGGTTGCGCCGCCGCAGCCGTCACGGCCGGTGCCGCCGCCGAGCAGGATAACGATATCTCCTGCGGCAGGTACTTCACGGCGAACGTTCTTTGCGGGAGCGGCACCGACGACGGCACCGATCTCCATGCGCTTAGCCACGTAGCCGTCATGGTAAATCTCATCAACCAGACCGGTTGCAAGACCGATCTGATTACCGTAAGAGGAATAACCTGCCGCAGCCGTCGTGACCAGCTTGCGCTGGGGCAGCTTACCGGGCAGGGTCTCGGCGATCGGCTTGGTCGGATCTGCCGCGCCCGTCACGCGCATGGCCTGATAGACGTATGCACGGCCGGAGAGCGGGTCACGGATCGCGCCGCCGATACAGGTTGCGGCACCGCCGAAGGGCTCGATCTCGGTGGGATGGTTATGGGTCTCGTTCTTGAAGAGGAGAAGCCAATCCTCGTCCTCACCGTTGACGTCGACCTTGATGCGGACGGTACAGGCGTTGATCTCCTCCGAGACGTCCATGCCGTCGAGCATACCGTTAGCGCGCAGATACTTTGCACCGATGGTAGCAATGTCCATGAGGTTGATGGGCTTGGTGCGGCCGAGCTCGTCACGGACGGCAATATAGCGGTCGTATGCGGCCGCAACGCGCGGATCGGCAAGATCGGCGCTCTCAATGGTGGTATTGAAGGTGGTATGACGGCAGTGGTCGGACCAGTAGGTATCGAGCATACGGATCTCGGTAATGGTCGGCTCACGGCCCTCGGTACGGAAATAGTCGCGGCAGAAGCGAACGTCGTCGAGGTCCATGGCAAGCGAATAGGTGCGCAGAAAATCGCGCAGTCCATCCTCCTCCAGCGCACAGAAGCCATCGAGGGTCGCAACGGTGGTAGGAATCTCGTAGTCGGTCTTCAGCGTTTCCGGCTTTTCCAGCGCGGCAAGACGCGCCTCGACCGGGTTGATCACGTATTTTTTGACCGTCTCCACGTCGGCATCGGTCAGTGCGCCCTCAAGGACGTATACCTTAGCCGAGCGAACGAGCGGACGCTCGCCCTGCGAGACCAGCTGAACGCACTGTGCGGCCGAGTCGGCGCGCTGATCATACTGGCCGGGGAGATACTCGACGGCAAACACGGCACCTGCCGTCTCGGGCAGCTCGTCGTAAATATCGTCCAGCTGAGGCTCGGAGAAAATGGTCGTGCAGCACTGACGGAAAAGTGCCTCGTCCATGTTTTCGACGTCGTAGCGATTGAAAAGACGAATCTTCTCAAGTGCCGTCATGCCGAGCAGCGTGCGCAGATCGGCACAGAGCGAGTCAGCCTCACCGGCCAGACCCGGCTTTTTTTCGACAAATATGCGATAAACCATAGATAATCTCCTTAGTTGTT
>JAZNCR010000030.1:0-15817 GCA_045587605.1 Eubacteriales bacterium | reverse complement strand
GTGATGAAATTGTCTTCCTAAGACCGCTTGGCCTCCGACTTGTTGTTATAAACGTTAAGCTCAACCTTTTTGGGGTCGATCAGAATCATCTTGACCTCGTCGGGGGTGGCTTTATAGAGAATGCTGAGAATAATGCTGTTGATGCAGACCGATTTACCCGATCCTGTCGTACCCGCAATCAGAAGGTGGGGCATCTTGGCCAGGTCACAGTAAATGGGTGCGCCCGCCACGTCCTTGCCGAGGCAAACGTTAATGCGGCTCTTGTGGTTGCGGAAGGTATCTGCCTCAAGCAGCTCGCGTGCGTATACGGTCGCAACGACCTTGTTCGGCACCTCAATGCCGACTGCCGCCTTGCCCGGGATCGGCGCCTCAATGCGCACACCGGTGGTGGCAAGGTTAAGCGCAATATCGTCGACCAGATTGGCAATTGAGCGGACGCGGGTACCCGCCTCGGGCTGAAGCTCGTATCGGGTGATGGTCGGACCGCGGGAAACGTTGACGATCTTGGTGCGCACGTGGAAGCTGTGCAGGGTCTCTACCAGCTTTTCGGCGTTCTGCTGCAGCTCGGCACGCACGTCACCGCTCGGCGGTGCGGGATCGACCTTGAGCAGGCTGATCGGTGGGAAAACGTAATCGGGCTTCGGGGGCGGGACCGGCTTGATGGACGCGGGGGCAGGCGCAGGCTCGCCGAAGGGGGAGGTTCTCTCAAGGGTAAGCGAGAAGTCACCCTCTGCCGCATCGGCATATGTATTGGCGGATGCGGAACGCATCGCCGCGGCGGCCGCCGCATCAAGTGCTGTGGGGTCGGCGAAGATCTCGCCGAGATCAAGCTGCTCGTCGGCAAGCTGTGCAAGCTTAGCCGAGGAAGGAGCCCTCCGCGTCGGCTTCAGCTGCTCGACACCCGCCGTTGCGATCTCGGTTACGTCGCCCACAAAGGGAGAGTCGCCCGGATCACCCACCGTCGTGCCGCTCCCCCCCTGCTCACGCATGACCTCGTCAAAAACGGCAGGATCGATGGGGTTGTCCGCCGGCTCGGCAGGAGCGTCGTCATCGCCCGGCAGATCGGGAATGGGCAGGTCGATATCTTCTATCTTTGATCGGTTATCGATCGGAACGTCTACGTCAAATTTCTTTTTTCGTCTGCGGCGCGGTGCCTCGGACTCAGCCGCAGACCGCTGTTCGATCACAGGGGGACGCTTGTTCAGATAAACGGGCGTACTCTGCCGCATCTCCTCCCGCCGCTCGGCACGTACCTTGAGCCAGTAGCGCACGTAGAGCGCAACGTTCGAAGGCGTAAAGCCGAAGAAAAACATCAAAAAAACAAGCAAAAGAGCAATCACCACGATCAGCGTTCCCACAAAGCCGAAGCCGCGCAGGCAGAGCTGACCGAGAAGCCCTCCGAGAATACCGCCGCCCGTCAACGCCGTTCCGCTCTTCCAGAGCGCGATCGGATTGAAGGTGCCCGCAGACGAGGCACTGTTCGTGACGATCGCCTCAATCAATGCCGAGGCCAGCGTCAGGCTGACAGCCGCAAAGACGGCTTTATATCCGGTCGTGCGCTCACCGATCGTCGTTCGCCAGATAAAGGCGAAATAGACCAGGATCACCGGCAGAAAGAAGGCGGCAAAGCCCCACAGACCGCAGAGCAGTCCGCGCAGACCGTGACCGATGATGCCCATCGGCTGCTCCAGCTTGACCGCATCGGTCAGAATAAAGCAAACGGCGAGAAAAATCGCAATTACGACGAGAATAAAGGGAATGATCTGGTGAAGCAGTCGGTCGGGATTCGGCTCGGGCCGCTCTGCGCGCGTATTCCGCTCCGGCGCGGCCTTCGGTGAGGCTTTTGACGACGGCTTCCCTTTTTCCTGCTTTTGCGCAGCAGACGTCTTTACGCCGCTCGCCGCAGGCTTTTTCTTTTTTGTCGCATCATTTTTTTTAGCAGGCACAACGTTTATATCCTTTCGGCAGAATTTGGCACAATCAGGTTTTCGGCCGGACACATGGACGATCGGACGCCCGGGTATACTGAAGAAAAAATGTCCGCGCCGAAAAAAACGGTGTTTTCCCGTCTTCCTTTTATTATATCATTAAAAAGCAAAAATTACAAGAGGAATTTTGCCGACATTCTCACGCACGTCTCGGCGGGACGATACGGAGGCTATATGGAACAAAGCAAGCAAATATCCTTACCCGTTCTGCTTCTTTGCGGAACTGCAGCAGGATTTATCAACGGTCTGCTCGGTGCGGGAGGCGGGGTAATCCTGGTGTTTGTCCTGATGGCGGCACTCGGACACGGTGCAGACGGCCGGGACGTCTATGCCAACGCCCTTGCCGTTACCCTGCCCGTTACCCTTTTCTCGGTCTGGCGCTATGCAAGTGCAGGCACCCTCTTTACCGAAGGCTTTTCCCGCATGGTAATCCCCGCCCTGCTCGGCGGCGCATTCGGCGCTTATCTGCTTGACCGCATCGACACCGAGTGGACAAAAAAGATTTTTGCCGTCATCATTCTGATCTCGGGTGTCAGTATGCTCGTGCGAAGGTGAGGCGCGAAAAATGCACGTTATGATCATCGACCTGCTCGCCGCACTGGCTATCGCCGTTCTCTCGGGTATGGGCGTGGGAAGCGGCGGACTGCTCGTCATCTATCTCACCCTCGTGCGGGACGCACCGCAGCTGACCGCGCAGGGGCTTAATCTGCTCTTTTACCTCTTCTCGGCCGGTGCATCCCTTTTTGTGCACGCAAAACGGCGCAATCTGCGGGGCAGACTGATCCTTCTCTTAGCGATGAGCGGCATTGTCGGCTCCTATTTCGGCGCTTCGCTTGCACCGACCCTTGACCCCACCCTGCTCCGCCGTCTCTTTGGCGGTATGCTCATCCTATCGGGCAGCATCATTCTCCTCCGCGGCAGAAAAAAAGAAGCCCTGCACAAATAATGGGTTGGCAATAAAGTATACTTTTGTTTCCACACGAAACACACATACCAAGGCTCCCTTGTGCAGAAGTGTTTCGTGTGACAACAAAGGTGTGCCCCTCCTGCCAACCGATCAACACTTTTTTCATCCTCCCTGCATAAAAGCGGGATTTACGGCAAGAATAACGTCAGACACTACCGAATCCCAAAAAGGAGACAAAATCATGGAAAATAAAAAGAAGAATCAGTCCGTCAACCGCGCCGCCTATATCACGATCCTCACCATCCTCGCCGTGATGGCCGTTTTGGTTGCGGCAACATCAAGCGCAAACCGTGCACGCAGAGGAAAGGACGACACCTCTCTGCCGATTGACACGACCGTCCCCGCGCCGGTCACCACCGCCGCGCCCGCGACAACCCGGCCGCCCATGATCGAAAAGCCGGACGGGGAAACGACCGCCGCTCTGCCCGGTATCAAGCCGATCACCACCGCGCCGGTCACCACCGCCGCGCCCGCAACCGAGCCAAGCGCGCCCACGGCAAGCACGCTCCCCAAGCTTACGCTTCCGGTCAGCGGCAATCTGATCAAGGCCCACGACCTTGACGTGCCGGTTTTCTCGACGACCATGAACGATTACCGCACCCACTGCGGCATTGATATTGCCGCACAGCCCGGCGCATCGGTCTGTGCCGCCGCCGACGGCGTGATTGCACAGATCTGGGAGGACCCCATGATGGGTCAGTGCATCTCGGTCAAGCACGCAGGAGACGGACTGACCATTTACCGTAATCTTTCGCCCATTCTGCCCGTTGGCATCAGCGAGGGCGTTTCGGTTCGTGCGGGACAGCTGATTGCCAATATCGGCGAGAGCGCAATGATCGAGATTGCAGAGGAACCGCACCTGCATTTTGAGATGATGGTCGGGGATGAATACGTCAATCCGCTCGACTATCTTCTCTCAGACGTCAAGACCTCGCTTTCTCTCGATGAATATTACGAGGGATAAGGACCATACCCCATACGGCACGTTGCCGCTTGGCGGCGGGAGGCGTTTCGACTCCCGCAGTTGATTCCACCGCAGGCCTCATGTATATCCGCCTTGCGCAAAAGAAAACGACAGAGGCAAGTCCTCTGTCGTTTTCTTTTCATAAAAAGGGTGCCGCGTCTTACGCCTCGTCCTTGATGCAGATGAGCTGCTTCGCATAGGGAAGCGACTCGATCCACGCGCAGAGGGTGTGCCACTCGGCAAGCTTGTGGTGGCGGCGGGCATAATAAATGTTCACCAGCACCTCATAATTGAGGGTGACCGTCCGCATCTGGTTATACGAGGTCGGCAGAAGCTGGATCATGTTGTGCCAATGGGCAATTTCCTTGGTCTCGCAGAAGGTGGTGCGCTCGGCTTCAAGGAAGGCGATGAGCGCATCCAGCTGAGCGAGTGCGGGTGCCGTCATGCGGTCACAGCTGAAATCGGCGCGCGTAAAGGGAGCGGCGTGAATTTTGTGCATGGTCGAGCAGCTGTTCGCCACCGTGCCCACCTTATACGTATCAAATTCCTTCCACCAGTAGAGGGGGGCGGTGATGTCTACCGAGACCATGATCTGACGGAGAAATTTGCGGTGATCCGAGCCCGAGCGCGCCAGCTTGCCTGCCAATGCAATATCATTCTCGCCGAGCACGTAACCCTCGGGAGAGGCATAGCTGTCCGAGCGGGACCAGCTGTTGAGCGGATTGCGCATACCGCGGATCGCGCCCTCAAGATTCATCACCGATGTTCTTTCAAGAACAAGCATATTCGTTCCTCCTTAATTATAGTAGATCGACGTGATATATCCTTCGCTGTCGACGGCAAAATTCACCGTTGCGGTAACGGCACCGTCGGTCTTTCCGTAGCTGTACACACCCGATGCACCGTCGGCATCGCCGTATGTAGATTTGAGGGTATCCACGGTGTCTCCGATGCGGACCCCCTCGGCCGTCGTCATGCTGTCATCGGTCAGATAAACCGACACGATCACCTCACGGCCGTCGGCGGTCGGCTGGGTGTTCACCTCATAGCCGGCATAATAATAGACGCGGTCATACCCCTCGTGTACACAGCTTTTAGCCTCCAGCTTATCCTGTGGCTCGCCCAGCGCGGTAAGCACTGCAGGGTCAGCGCCCGGATAAAGGAAGAGATCCCCCACGGTAAGACCGTATACGGCGGGCGGGGTCAGGCTGATTGGCTCGGGAGCGGCGGTCGTCACCGATGCGGCGGGATCACCCGAGGTAACGGGAGAGGTGCCGACGTCGGTCGTATCGCAGGAAAAAAGAGCGAGCGCACACGAAAAAATTACCGCGGCGGCAAGGATGCGCAGGAATACGTTCATAAACAATCTCCTTTGTCGGTTATGGTGTTGCGGGATAAAGGGAAGGATCAAAGCTGTAATAATCGGGAACACGAGTCTCGGAATAGTGCTTGACCTCGCTGTCGGTCAGAAGGAAGCAGGTCAAGGGATGTGCCGCATAGTGCGGGCAGGTGTCGAAATGATACCAATTTCCTTCATACTTAACCAGATTCCAGAAATGCGGGTTGGTCACGCTGTCGCGATGGATCTCGAGGTTTTCAAAGCCCGCACGCGTGAGCAGGAAGCGGGAGACTGCATAGTAAACGAAGCAGTCGCCTCTGCCGTTGCGGAAGCCGTAAAAGGCCGCACCGACGGGATCGCTCTTGTCGGCATACGCCGTGTAGCGCAGGTTGGCCGTTACCCAGTCGTAGATCGCGCGAGCGCGCGCAAGCTCGGTCATGCCCTCCCGCAGAATTCGGGACAGGACCGAATCGGCCAAGGCATTCACGGCCGCCGTATCAATTGCGCTGACCGTAAAGTAGACCGTCTTTTTCGTTTCGTGTCCGAGGGCATCTGCGGCGGTATAGGTAACCGGGTAGCGTCCCGGCACGCGGAGATTGACCGCAGAGGAATCCACGCTGACCTTCACCGCGCCGTCTCGGTTATCGACGGCCGATACCCCTCGCTGATAGGAAACGCTCTCGCCCAGATATACCGTTTTGTCGCTCACGCCATAGAGCACGGGCGGCTCGGTATCGTGCACAACGGTCAGGGAAAGCGCAAAGCTCGCGCTGTTTCCGGCCGCATCGGTCAGAACGATCTCGACCGGCAGCGTGCCCGGCTGATCGAGGACGGGTACTTTTCCGTCGGCATAAGCCGCCGTCACCGCCGTGGCGTCGGTAATCAACTCAAAAAACGAATCGGCAGAAGGCGTGTCTCCCACGTAGGCAAGCTTATCCACGGCCTTGCCCACGGGGGGCTTGGTGTCAACGAAATTGACGCGCAGACGCAAGCTCTCTCCGCGCGGTGTCGTCAGCGGAAGCTCGGTCCGTCCGAGCACGGGTGCTTCGAGCAAAGCGGCATCGGCCTGCAGCCCCGTATCGCCAAGCAGATGGTGCAGCAGCTCATCGGGGGTGTACTGTCCAAGCTCAACCTCCATTTCGGCGGGCAGATCATATACCTCCACCCCGCCGTAGACCGAGGCGGTATTGCCCCCTGCATCGGTGAGAAGAAGGGGGATGACGCGGCGACCGACCGAAAAGTCGGGCGTCTCGGCGAATTCAGCCTTGACCGCCGTCGCGTCATTGACCGATACGAGAAACGCATCGGCAGAGGGCGTCTGTCCCAGAAGAAGGGGAACGAGGGTCATTTTGGCCGTCGGCGGGACGGTATCCACAACCGTCAGGCGAACGGTAGTCGGCTCCCCGTTGAAGCTGATCGGCAGCGTATGCTCACCCGGAATACTGCTGTCAAAGGACGCAAAGTCCTCGTCGAGCAAAACCTCTCCCTCGGCAGACTGTGCAATCTGCTCGGCCAGCGCCTCAGCGCTGATCCCCGCCTCGACCGTGAATCTGCCTGACATGGCGTAGACGTAGAGCCGGGCTGTAAGGCGCGCTTCGTTCCCTGCCGCGTCGCGAAGGGAAAGGGTCACCGTCTGCTCGCCCGGTCGGTCAAAATCGGGCCCGGGAGCGGCAAAGGAGACGACGACCGGAGTTGCATCCGTGATCTCCCCGCAAAAGGCCTCGGGGGGAAGCGCGTCGCCGAGGAAGACGGTCTGTCCGACCGGCTCAGCCGACGGCGGGACGGTATCGATGACCGTCAGCGTCGTTCGGCGCGGTATGCCGAGCAGGCGGAGCTGCACGGTCTGCTCACCCGGGCTTGCCGTGTGATTTTCTCCCCGCCCCGCGTCGATCGGTCGGAGGAAGGAATAGCGCGCATATGCCGCGGGCTCGGGCAGTGCCGCTCCCGCTTCTACGGTCAGAGGCCGCAATGCGGTGAAAAACAGCGAAGCTGCGAGAAGGATCAGCAAAAGCAATCCGCCCGATACAATCAAAATGAGTCGAATATGTTTTTTCATCGGATATATCCTTGCGTTTGAAAATAGAAGGGTTAATGCAAAGCGGGTACACCGTCGCCCGAGAGATAAAGACTTCCGTCCTCGCGGAGCGCACCGATACAAACGCTTCCGGCGGCGATGGCCTTGATATTGGTAAGGCCCTCTACGCTGCCGCCGTCTCCCGTGGTGGGTCGGCCTGCCAGAAGGACGCGTCCGTCTGCGGTAAGTCCAAGCACCTGTCCGCTGCGCGCCGAGACGGCCTTGATGTCATGCCACTCGTTTGCCGCATCGGCGCCGAGTGCCGTATTGCCGAGCACCGTAACGTCGCCGTTGCGGTGAAGCAGGACGGTCGTCCAGTCACCGGCGGCGATCGCAATAACGTCGGTATATCCGTCGGTATTGCACTGGCCGCTTGCATTCGATCCGGTCGAGAGCACTCTGCCGTCCGCACGCAAGGCAACCGTATGGTATTTACCCGCGGCAATCGAAATGATCGAGCTCCAGCCGGTCACGTCGCACTGTCCCGCGCTGTTGTCACCAACCGCAGAGACCTTGCCGTTTGCCCGAAGTGCCGCCGAATGGCGCTCACCTGCCGCAATATCCACCACGCCCGTCCAGCTGCTTACGCTGCAGCGGCCGTACGCCGTGTTGCCGGCAGCCGAGACCGTTCCGTCGTCAAACAGGCACAGGGTGTGAAACTCATTCATCGACAGCGAAACCGCATTCTTCCAAGCCACGTCCTTAAGTCCTTTTACGATCCCTTCGGCATCAATATACGCCGCCTGCTTGCAGAGGGCGAGCGGCTTTGCATTCCATGCACGCATCGTCGCCTCGTTCATCGCAAAATAGAGATCGGTAATGTGCTCTGCCACGAATCGCTCGTCCACCTTCTCAAGAATACGAGGCAGGAAGACGGCCGGATCGGGCGAGTAGCGCAGAGTAAAGGCAAGTGCATCCTCATACTGTCCGGCATCAAAATAGATCGCAAAAATCTCCGCAAACACCTCGTCTGCACGACCGACGTCGGGATGCTGCTCGGCGAAAAGAAACGCTTCCTCATAGCTCCCCCGCGCCATTGAATCGGCGATCGCATCGTCAAAGACGCCCCCCAGCGCCTCCTCACCCATATCGTGAAGCATACGGGTATAGCGCGCCGCCTGTGCATAGAGCTGATTTTCCTCACAATAGTCGATAAGACCGTGAATCAGCTTATCGTAAAGGGCCTCGTCTGTCGTCAGCAGACCGTAGCCTGCCGCCGTAAAATCAACCGTCTGTGCGGCCATGGCCGAAATGGCGTCGTTTGCCGCCGCGCGATAAATCCGCTCGGGCTCGGGCGTTTCTCTGATGCTGTCGTAGATCAGCGCGTCCTCATAACGGCAGACCGCGAGCGACGCATCGATCGCCGCCGTCAGCACCCGCTCCTCCGCCACGCTGTCCTTGCGCTTGCGCGCAAAGGCAAGTGCCTCGTCATACCGCTCCTCGGCCAAGAAAAGGTCGGTCACCTCTCTCGTCGCGGCAGGATAGACCTGCTCGGTGAGATAATATACCCCCGCACCCAAAGCGGCGGCCACGCCCAAGAGGGCGGCAAGCCAGACTGCCGCCTTGAGCGCACCGCGTCGACGCGCGCAGGCACGTGCGTATGCAAGGGTGGCGTCGTTGCCGAAATATGGCTCTCTTGCCGTTTTTTTTGCTCCGCAGTCGCGGCATACCTCGCCCGACGAAACGCGGCCGCAGGAGCACATCCACACGGTGGAATCGATGGCGATCGGCACGCATCGCGCACGCTTTCCCCAAACGCCGAGCAGAGCCTTCTCTTCTCTGTAGGAGAGCAGATCGCAGAGCAGTGCGCGCGGCGGTCTTGCAATATACTGCTCGGGCGAGAAATCCTCGCTCGTGCCGTCGGCATAGCTGACCTGCGTCACCCACGCCTCGTAGTTGACAATATCGTACGACCAAAGCTTAACCGCACGGCTGTCGGCAAAATATTCGCCCGGACGGCACATCAGGGATGAATAGGTAATCCCGCTGTCGGGCGTCGCCCCCGGATAGAGGCAGTTTCCGGCACCGTCGTAACAGCGGAACCGAACCACCGCGCCCGTGACCGGACGGTCCCCCGTATTGCGCAGAACGAACTGGATCAGTTTATTGCCGAGCTCGTAGTCGTATACGAACACCGCGCGCTCAAGGGTTACCGGACAGGCGGGACACACCTGACGGTTCTCGACCTTGGCCACGGTTCTGAATCGGTTTTTGAGTGTTTTCGTCGTTTGCATCTTATTTCTCCGCTGCCACAAGGGGAATCTTGTCAATCGGATGGTCGGTCGGCAGATACCGCTCGATTTCGGTATCCTGGAAATGCCACCACTCGGAATTGATATAGTCAAAGCCGCAGAAAACCATGATCTTGGTCATATAATCCACGTTCTTCCGTGCCTCGGCACTCATCTGTGCGGAGCGTGCCGCCGCATCGCTGAAGGTATGCATCGGCGTGGGGAAAACCAGCTCTTTTCCGTTTGCATCCACAAGCGACATATCAATGGCACAGCCGCGGTCGTGACGTCCGCCCATGCCAACCGACGGATCGGCAACCCACTTGTGCACCTTGATAATATCAAACCACCTCTGCTGGACCGACGTCGGACGGTATGCGTCGTAAATCTTGACGGTATATCCGTCCGCGGCAAACAGCTCGATTGCCTTGAGCAGCTTCTGCACGGTATCGTACTGCATCATGCAGAGATTGCGGTGATAGAAGGGCTCACCGATCGAGGTGTCCTCGGTGGAGAGCTGCATCGCGATGATCACGTTGTCGGTATATCGGGTCACGTCGACCAGATGGGAGGAAGCCGGAACGTAGGTTCCCCTCTCGGTACGGGCTTCTCCGTATTCAATCGGAAGCTCGCCGTATATGGCGTATTCGCCGACCGCAACGCCGTCCGCGGGACAGAAGCCGATAACGGTTCCCCTGTCTCTTACCTCAAGAAAGCCGTTCCGCGCCGTGCGCATCTCGGCAATCTGACCGAGCGAAAGACTGCTCACCTGGCGTGAGCCGCCGTCGGGTGTGGCGTAAACGGGGATTTGCTCGACCACCACGGTCATCTCGGTATACCGCAATGCTTCGTCGGGTGCATCAACACCCGGAATCAGTGCCGTGGTATCGGCGGGATCAATCTGCACCTCACCAACGTCAAACGTCACCGGGGAAGGAAGCTCCCCCGCAATTGAATTCGGGTCAAATCCGGCGAAGACGGCTTTATCGTAATAATAAGATCCGTTCCAGCGCGAGCAGCCGACAAGCATCAGCCCTGTCAGCACAAGCGCCGAAACACGAATCCCTTTTTTCATGTTGCAGTCTCCTTTCGGTCTATATCCATTCATTTTGTCTTTGCGCGGGAATTTTATTTCACCCGCTCGGCCGCACCGATGAGATCGCGCAGATTGCGCTCGGCAATCTCCACGATCACCACGTCCGCCCCCTTGCGGTCAAGCTGATCGATCCGATAGGGGTTGGCTCGCTCAAAGCGCACCTCAGAGAAGGATGCTGCAAAGTAGGGGATCAGCGCACTGCCGAATGAATCACGGAAAATCAGCGCAGACCGTGCCGGCGCATCAGCCCGGGCGGTCGAGATGATCAGATCCATCGGCGTCGCATAATTCGACGTGTATCGGAACTCGGGCAGCGTATAGACGATATTCTCGTCATATCGCGTAAGCGACGGGGTAAGCAGGGCGTCGAGATCCCCCGCGAAGTCGGTCGTTACCCTCCGCTCGGCGGAGGAGAAATCATCACAGGGCAGATCAAGCGCCGCCATCATGGCCGTATAGGCCACACGCGCGCCCTCACCGTTCCAATGGGTGTCCCGCTTATGGTAGAGGCCGTCCCCGTCAAGAACGGGGCGAAGATCGACGTAAGGCACGCCCTTCTCTTCCAGCGCGCGGTAAAGTCGGTCGAGATTGCTCTCTCCCTCTCCCGCCGAATAACGGGCGGGCATATATTCACCGCAAACCGTATTTTTGTTCGGCGCGGCGGCAAAGAGGAAGCTTGCCCCGTGCGCGGCGGCATAATCGGACATTGCCTTCAGCGCCGCGGCCGCATCGGCAATCTCGCCATCGGTCATGGGAGAGGTCCCCATATAGTCGTCAAGCGTCTCCCCGAAGAAAAGATACCCCTCCCGTCCCACGATCACCTGCTCGGTTCCGGAGGCGAAAAATTCGCTTTTCATCAGACTGTTCAGGGTAACAAGCTCGGTCCGAAGCGCAAAGCGCTCGGAAAAATAGGTTTCAAATTCCTCGGTAAATTCGAGATTCAGCCTGCCTTCGTCGGTGCGAAGCGAAGGAAACGCGGACAGCTCTCTGCCCTCCGCCTCCGCATCCGGTCCAAAGAAGAATGCACCAACCGAGAAAAACAGGCACAGTGCAACCGTCAGCCCAAGATAAATACAGCACATCCGACGGCTCACCTTACCGCCTCCTCTCGCCGCGCCGGCACTCGGTGCAGAGTATCCAGCGTATAATTGACCCGCATCACGCGGGTTTCCTCCTCCGACCGTACCGTCAGAATCGGATCAAAATCCATAAATTCGGGGGTCAGATCGCGCAGGGCCTCAACGGTTTCTCCCGCCGCGGCCGAAATAAAGTTGAGATAAAGCTTCTCTTCGGTGCGCGCAATGTCAAGCAAAAGAATCAGCCCGTCGTTCTGCAGGTCGCGTGCAATCTCGGCGCAGATAAGCGCGGTCACCGCATCCTTGCGCGCCCGATCGAGAGAAGCAAGAGAGAGTGCCAGCGTGCAGACCGGAAGTCTCCACGCATCCACCACGTGTGCCAGCCTCGAGCCAAACTCTCTGCCGGCAATTTCAAGCGAGAGTGCCGGTGTCATACTGCTCATCCGTTCGGGGGCAGAACGGCTTCCCGTCCCGACGGCGGGGAGCGCAAGCTCCATCGGTCGGCTGAATTCGGCCGCCAGGCGACGGCGGAAAAAGAATCCGTTGTCCTCCCGCAGCGCACGAAGAAGCTCGCTGATCGGTCGGTGCGTGCCATACTCCGCTGTTGTGATAATGCGCATCTCCATGACGCGGGCGGCGAGCAGATCCTCGCCCAGCACTGCGCAAAGATAGCGATAGGTTTCATGTGCCGTCCGCACACCGCCGACAGCCGTCGGGCAAAATACGTCCAAGCGATATCGCGGCGGCTTTCCGGGCAGGCGGATAAATTCCACCGTGGGGGGAGTCTCCTGCAAATCGTATCCGGTCTGCCGTTCGTAGCGGGAAAGCCCGCGGGGGAGATAATCGAGAAGGAGCCAATACGACTTGACCTCCTCGGGTGCGCGGGAAAGAACGTATCGGTTGACCTGCCTTGCCTCGGGCGAAATTGCCCCGAACATCATATAATGCTGACCGAATACGCGGTTTACCGAAAAAACAGTCTCCTCTGCGGAGGGAAAAAAGCGGGCATAGAGCACCCCAAGTGCCGCAGCCGCTTCGGTATACTCACCGTCATAGAGCGGCTTGCGCACCGAATCCTCGGCTTCGAGCAAGGCGGTCCAAAAATCGTCCGCCGCGTCAATGAGGGTATAGGGCTTCTCCTCCTCGGTACGGAGCAGGCACAGCCCGTCCAGCGTCATTTCCTTTTCATGCGCCGCGACGTCAAGCTCCCGCGTGCACCGCAGGCATCCGAAGCAGCGCTCACGAAGCAGCCCCTCAAGCCTTTCCCTGTACTCCTCGCGCGGCATCACAAACGCCTCAATCGGGTGCACCCGCTCCGGCTCGCGCAGGCGGATATGGGTCAGCTCGGTCTCTTCCTCGATAAAATACGGCGCAACGCAGCCCTTCTCGCAAAGGCGCGTCACAAGGAGCATCGGGCGGCGCGCAGCGTCGGCCAAAAAATCCTCGACGCTTGCATATTCCTCGGGAATCATATAATACTGATATAAATAAGCAAATGCAGAAACCGTTTTCATATTTGCGAACGTATCCTTTATATTCCGCCCGGCACACAACCGTCAAGCGGGCATATATAAAAATGGGTATATATAGTTTAGTATAACACACTTTCCCCTCTCCGTCAAGACAGCACGGGCATCGGATACCGAAGAAGTGTAAACTTTTTTCGACCGATTCACTTCAGCCGGGACAAAACGGAAAATCCTTGTCTGAAAAGCGCAATTTTTGTCTTTCGTATTGTTTTTTCAATCATGAAATGGTAAAATAAAAGAAACCGTATGCATCCCCATCCCCCAGCCGAAAGGAGGCCAAAAGCCCGTGAACGAAAACGATATTCTGCCCGAACAGACATCGGGTACACAGCATCCCGATTACCGCACGGAAATCACACAGATTCTCCGCGGCAATCTTTCTCCCAAGCTGATGCGGGAAAAGCTTCTTGATTATCACGAAAACGACGTTGCGTCGGCTATGGATATGCTGGATGCAGCCGAACGCCGACGGCTCTGCAGTGTGCTCGACGCGGACACGCTGGCCGCCATTCTCGAATACACCGATGATCTCGACCGCATAATCAGTGAGCTCAGCGTCAAAAAGCAAATTGAAATTCTCACCCGCTTTGATACGCAAACCACCGTCGAATATCTCGGACAGCTCCAAAAAAGCCGCCGAAATCTCCTCGTTGAGCTGATGCCCGAGGAAATCCGCGGAGAAATCGCCCTGCTCTCCTCCTTTGACGAGGAGGAAATCGGCAGCCGCATGACCACCAATTACGTTGCCGTCCGCGCGGGCATCAGCATTCGCCAGGCGATGCGGGAGCTGATTGCACAGGCGGCGGAAAACGACAATATCTCCACCATTTACGTCACCGACGACGAGGATACCTTCGTCGGCGCGATCGATCTCAAGGATCTGATTATCGCACGGGAGGGCGTCGACCTCTCCTCCATCATTACAACCTCATATCCCTACGTCTACGCAACCGAGCCGATTGACGTCTGCCTTGAGCGCATCAAGGACTATTTTGAGGATTCCATCCCCGTTCTTGACGCTGAAAACCGTCTCTGCGGGGTACTGACCGCCTCGGAGCTCGCCTGTCTGATTGAAGACGAGTTGGAAGACGACTATGCGAAATTCGCCGCGCTGACCGCGGAGGAAGAACCGGAAGAGCCTCTTCGCCGCAGTATCGGCAAACGGCTTCCCTGGCTTGCCGTGCTCCTATGTCTCGGTATTGTCGTATCAGGCGTCGTGGGTCTTTTTGAATCGGTGGTTGCCCATCTCGCACTGATCGTTTCCTTCCAGTCTCTCGTCCTCGGCATGGCGGGAAACGTCGGCACGCAGTCTCTCTCGGTTACCATCCGCGTGCTGATGGACGAGGAGGTCAGCGCGAAGAAAAAGCTCTATCTGATTGGGCGCGAGGCACGGATCGGTCTCTCAAACGGACTTATCCTCGGCTTCTTCTCCTTCGTCCTCATCGGTCTGTATCTCTTTCTTCTCAAGGGTCAGCCGGCCGCCCTCTCCTTCTCGGTCTCGCTCTGCGTCGGGATTGCGCTCGTCCTGTCCATGCTGCTCTCGGGCGTCTCGGGCACTGCCGTTCCGATCCTCTTCAAGCGGCTGAACATCGATCCTGCCGTTGCCTCCGGGCCGCTGATTACCACCATAAACGACCTCGTTGCCGTCGTTACCTATTACGGCTTCGCCTGGCTGCTTCTGATCCGCGTGCTCGGCTTTTGAAAAAAGCGTGCTGTATGATACCCTCATACAGCACGTTTTTCGTTTGTGCGAGAAATTTTCCGTTCCGCGATGCGGCGGGAGCAAGACGGCGCCCTACGGGGTTTCGCAATTGCCGCCCCCCTGCGGTAGGGGAGGGGTCACCCCCTCCCGCCGAGCAACAAGATGCGCATGATGCGGGCGACCGCAGGTCGCCCCTACGGGAAGACCGAACACCCCTACGGTAGGGGGCGGCGCCCCGCCGCCCCGCAACCGGTCGCCAAAAGTCTCCTCCCTCAAAGGAACTGCCGCATCTCGACCGCCAGCTTCTCCTCCGAGGCGATCAGCCGCTTGGCAATATCCTTTGACGTCTCGTCGGCCGCCTTGTATTCGTTGAGGTAGCGGCTGAGCGACTTGACACCCATATTGCATCCGTCGGTCATCAAATCAGCTATGGTTTTGTCCGAATCGTGCATGGCCAGCTTCATCTCGGTCTTCATCCACGACATCCCCTTGGCAATCGGATTGGGCGCCTTGCCTTCATCGTGAAAGCGGGAAAGCTGCGCTTGAATTTCTCTGTCCAGCCCCTCGTGCTCGTGGCGGCAATCGTTCAGCCTCGTGCGCAGGGCATCGCCGTGCGCGTATTTCATCACGTCATCGATGGAGTCCACCCCCATCTTGACTCCCGCATCACACTCCCGCAGAAGCCGTATCGTATCCTGCTCAATCATGTTTCTTCCTCCTTTTCGGTTCGGTACCGTCAGTATACCCCCTAACGGAGAAAATCATACAAAAAAGGGTGCCGCGCATATATGCGCGCCACCCTTCTTTGTTTATCGTCAGGTCGTATAGTTGTCGAAATAGCCCTGCACCAG
>JAZNCR010000029.1:0-3569 GCA_045587605.1 Eubacteriales bacterium | reverse complement strand
CGAAATAGGTCGGCACCTTACCTGTCGATGCCGTAACGAATGCCGCAATTGCCCCGCTGTCGGGAACAAATCCGGTTTCGGTCGGGCAGTTGAAATCGGGATGTGTGGAAAGATATTCAGCGCCTCCGCGCACAAAGCGGCAGGCATTATCCAGCTTTTGGTAGGTAAGCGACGTATCAAAGCTGGTCACCACAATATCCGCACGCGCTTCTCCTCCGGTCAGGACATGAATCCCGGCGGTGCGAAAATTCTCCACCAACTCATCGGTTCCAACGAGATAAACGCGCTTCCCTGCGCGGTGACGGCGCAAAAACTCGATGGTTACGTCCCCCGAGGTCATGATTTCATCGGCTGCGGGAGAAAAACCGAGCTTTTTCAGCTTGCTCTGATAAAATGCGGTCGTGTGGGAAGCATTATTGGTAAAGAAAAGCACTTTTTTTCCGCAGGCACGGAGATGATCGATGAAACGAATGGCAAAGTCAAAAACCTGATTGCCAAGATAAATGGTTCCGTCCATATCGAAAATAAACAGCTTTTTGTTACACAGAATTGCACGATCAGAATTCTTGAAATTCATATATGCTCCCGGTTCAAATGGTGTTTGCGGAAATGAGGATTATTCCTCGTCGGCATTCTCCCAGTTGTGGTAGACGTTCTGTACGTCCTCGTTATCTTCCAGATACTCAAGCAGCAGATTCATATGCTTGATTGCGTCCTCACCGTCAAGGGTAACGTAGTTCGAGGGAATCTTGTCCTCCTCTGCCGATTCGATCGCATACCCCTTTGCCTCAAGTGCATCGCGGATCGCGGCAAGATCGGACGGCTCGGTATAAATCTCGAATACCTCTTCGTCGGCAACGAAATCCTCAGCACCCTCCTCAAGTGCGGCCTCCATCAGCGCATCCTCATCGATCTTATCGTCGCGCAGGATGATAATGACGCCCTTAGTCGAGAACAGATAGCTTACACAGCCGGTCTGACCGAGGTTTCCGCCGAACTTATCGAAGTAGTGGCGCAGCTCGGACGCCGTGCGGTTCCGATTATCGGTCGTCGTCTCTACGATAACGGCAACGCCCTGCGGACCGTAGCCCTCATAGGTCAGCTCTTCATAGTTAACGTCATTCTCACCCATCGCCTTTTTGATGGTGCGCTCAATATTATCGTTGGGCACGTTGTTGCTCTTCGCCTTCTGAATCAGATCGCGCAGACGGCTGTTCACGCTCGGATCGGGACCTGCGGCCTTTACGGCAATGGTAATCTCCTTACCGATCTTGGTGAAGATTTTCGCGCGCTGCGCGTCGGTTTTTTCTTTCTTATGCTTGATATTATTCCATTTGCTATGTCCGGACATATTGATACCTCTGTTCTATTGAATTTAAATTTTTTCGGTTTTCTTCATGCAGACCAGACCAAAGGCATTGCCGAGTACAATACCGGTCGCCTTGGCAAGTGCAACGCGCGAAGCACGGATCTCTTCCTGCTCTGCGCCCAAAATCGGGCAGTTATGATAGAAGCGGTTGAATGCGGCACAAACGTCGAGAATATACCGCACAATATAGGACGGCTCGTAATCGGCCAGTGCCGCCATCACGCGTTCGCCGAAGCGGGCAAGAACCTTGAGCAGGTCAGCCTCCTCGGGCGCGGTAATCGCAAGCGAATCAAAGGAAATGTCCCCTGCCTTTTCCAAAATTGAGCAGGTACGGGCATAGGTGTACTGTGCATACGGACCGGTATTTCCCTCAAAGCTCAGGGCGTCCTCAAGAATAAAGTTGATATCGCGGTTGCGGTTGTTGGAAAGATAGTCGAAAACAATTGCGCCAACGCCGACCGCCTCAGCAACCTCCTCCTTGTTCGGCAGATCCGGATTCTTTTCATCCATAATCTCACGAACCTTATCAATTGCCATAGCAAAAAGATCCTTGAGGAGAACGACGTTGCCGGTACGGGTGGCGAGTTTTGCGCCGTTAATCGAAACGGTTCCGTAGGGAACGTGGACCAGACGATCAAACCACGGATAACCCATCAGCTCAACAACCTTGAACCACTGCTTAAAATGCAGACTCTGTCCCGCGGAGGTAACGTAAACTGCCTTATCAAAGCCATAGGTCTGCTGACGGTATACGGCCGCGGCAATATCACGGGTCGGATAGAGGGTCGAGCCGTCACGCTTGAGGATCAGACAAGGCGGCATTCCGTATTCCTCAAGATCAACAATCGATGCGCCGTCGTCAATCTTGAGCAGACCCGCCTCGCGCAGCTTTTCCACCTGCGCCGGCATTTTATCGGTATAAAAGCTCTCGCCCTTATAGCTGTCAAAGGTGATGCCAAGCTGGCGATAGGTCTTCTCATATTCGGCAAGCGAAATATCCACAAACCAGCGCCACAGCGCGAGATTTTCCTCATCGTTCTGCTCGAGCTTATGGAATTCGGCACGTGACTCATCTCCGAGCGCAGGATCTGCGGGAATTCCCTGCTCCTCATTGCCCGAGATCGCATTGTTGATTCGAACGTAAAGATCAACGAGCGCATCGATCCCGCCCTCCTCGATCATCTCACGGCTGCCCCACTTTTTGTAAGCAACGATCAACTTGCCGAACTGAGTTCCCCAGTCACCGAGATAGTTGATGCCGGTGCAGTGATAGCCGGCAAACTCATGCAGACATTTCAGCGAATGTCCGATGACCGTCGTGCCGAGATGACCGATGTGGAACGGCTTTGCGACGTTAGGGGAGGAATAGTCGAGTACGACCTCTTTTCCCGCTCCAATATCTGACGAGCCATAGGCATCTCCCTCGCGGAGAACACGGCAAAGCACGTTTTCGACAAGCCACTTCGGCGAGAGATAGAGATTGAAATATCCGTTTACCGCCTCGGCGCGTTCAACCGCGTCGGACGAAAATCCGTCCGCCAGGGCCGCCGCAATCTGCACGGGAGAACGGCGCATGGTTTTGCTGAGCTTGAAGCACGGGAGTGCCAGATCACCCATTTTGGGATCGGGGGGATATTCAAGCATTTCGGCAAGTGCTGCCGCCTCGGGCGCACCGTCGGGATTTAGGGTCTGCAGCTTTTCCGCCAACTGCAGGGCGATGTTCAACTTAAGCGTTTGCATATTTATCTTCCTTTGTTTCTGTTGTCTTATCCGAAAGCATACAGTATATTATACACGACAAGTGCGTAGTGCGCAAGACGTTTTAGGCAAAAAAGGTCTTTTTCTTTTTATTTACGACGTTTTCCCATCAAGGAAAGGACGGCAAGCAGTGCAATGGCGGCGGCAACAGCGATTACCACCAGGGCTTTGGTGTTGTCTCCGGTCGCGGGAGAGGAAAGAATCGTATACATCATCGTTTCCATCTGTTCCATTTTCATTTCCTTTCTTATTTCACTGTAATATCGGCAATTTCGGCATCGGTAAAGTGCAAAATGTCCTCGGTCGCCAGAAGAAGCTGACATCCCCGCACACCTGCACTTACCGTGATCTTTTCCTGTTCTTTTACCGATGCATCAAACCAAGTCGGGAATTTCTTTTTCATGCCGACGGGCGAGCACCCACCGCGGATATATCCGGTCAG
>JAZNCR010000028.1:0-2116 GCA_045587605.1 Eubacteriales bacterium | reverse complement strand
TTCGCCCCCGACGAGCGTCTCGTCTACCCATAATCCGTCCTTTATCTGTGCAAACAGCTCGTC
Source organism: Eubacteriales bacterium (assembly GCA_045587605.1). Lineage (GTDB taxonomy): Bacteria > Bacillota > Clostridia > Oscillospirales > CAG-272 > SIG693. The sequence goes on along the minus strand of JAZNCR010000028.1, from coordinate 2,053 downwards.
GTCCGACATCTGTGCATAGTCTTTCGGCTCGATCACCCGGGAAACGTATGCACGCATATGACCGCGGCGAACGACATCGCTCCAGCGGGGCTGTATGCCGTATCCCCCCTCGATCCGATAAAGCACGACGGGGAGTGCAAGCTTGCGGACAAGCGGGACGATGGAGGGCTTGATATAAACCGGACGACCGCCGTATGTACGGTTCCCCTCCGGGGCAATGGCGATTGTACCGCCCTCGCGTGCGACCTTAATGCAGTTCATTACGGCGCGCACGTCGGTGGTTTGTTTTTTGATGGGAATCGGATTGACCAGATAGCGGATCAGCCGCGAGAGAAGTCCCTTTGAGAAGAGATCCTCGCTTGCTACGTAATAGATCGGACCGCGGAAGGCCATGCCGACAAAAAATTGGTCAAAAGCGGTCTGATGATTCATCAAAATCAGATATTGCCGATCCCCCTGCTCACGAAACCGCTCGATTTTGATGCCGTATTTCCATCTTGCATACGGCGCGAGCAGGATATATGCGAGATTCCGCACGAAACGGTGGCGGGGGTACATCCATTTCTTCGGTGAAGACATAGAACCTCCTTTGGATAATTTTTATCCATTATATCGCATCTTTGTGAATATATTGTGAATATTCGCGGCGATTGCGAAAAAACAAACCAATTCTGCCGAATCTATAAAAAAAAACAATGATAGTGTCGGATTTATCTCTTGATTTATCTGTCAGAAAATGCTAAAATAAAATATAAGTTTATCCGTGAGGAGTGGAAATGAATGAAAAATTATAAGAAAAATTATCCTCTTTACGAAACCACCGTCTTCCGCGATTTTCGTGTGATGACCGAAAACGTAGCCAATAAATATCCCGACAAGGTAGCGTTTGGCTATCGGGTAAATCCGCACGACGAAAAGATGGTTACCGTTACCTATGCAGAAGCGAGGGAGGATATTCGCCATCTCGGCACAGGACTTGTCGCACTTGGGGCGCGTGAGCGTCAGGTTGCGATCGTCGGTGAGGCGTCTTATCCGTGGGTAATTTCCTATTTTTCGCTGATGTCGATCGGCGCGGTCACCGTTCCGGTGGATAAAGAGCTTCCCGCGGAGGATCTGCTTGGCATCGTGAATACTGCTGAGTGTGAGATGATCGTTTACAGTGCCGCCGTTGAAGAAAAAATTCTTAGCATTAAAGATCAAATTCCGACGCTGAAAACGCTCGTCTGCATGGGTGAGAGCAAGACCGAGGGCGTATATACCGTTGCAGACGTTATCTCGGACGGTGCACGCCGCTTTGCCGAGGGAGACGATACATATTACAGCTACGATCTTGATCCCGACCGCCTGGCCTCCATCGTTTTCACCTCGGGAACGACGGGAAAAGGGAAGGGCGTTATGCTTTCCCAGACCAACATCGTCTCGGATATGACGCAGGGAATGTACAACTTCTCGATCACCGATCGTACGATGTGTCTGCTTCCGCCTCACCACACCTTCGGCTCAACCGTCAACTTCGTGGGGCACTTTGCGCAGGGATCGATGGTGTATATCACAAGCGGACTGCGCTATATGATGCAGGAGATCAAAGAAATCAAGCCGACTCACCTCATCCTGGTTCCTCTCTTTGTGGAAACCATTTATAAGCGTATCTGGTCGACCGCTGAGAAGACGGGAAAAGCAGGGATTCTGCGCACCATGATGAAGGTTTCAAACGGTCTGCGCAAGGTCGGCATTGATCTGCGCCGCAAGCTCTTTTCAAGCGTGCTTTCCGTGCTCGGCGGTGAGCTTGAGATGATTATCTGCGGCGGTGCGGCGCTGAATCAGGACATCATCGATACCTTTGAATCGCTCGGCATCGTCATTCTCAACGGCTACGGCATTACCGAATGTGCGCCGCTGATTTCCTGCAACCGCAATCTCTACCGCAAGCAGGGAAGCGTTGGTGTGCCGATCATCGGTGAGCAGGTGAAGATCAAGGATCCCGATGAGAACGGCGAGGGCGAGATCTGCGTCAAGGGAAGTCGGAGGCCAAGCGGTCTTAGGAAGACAATTT
>JAZNCR010000027.1:0-2385 GCA_045587605.1 Eubacteriales bacterium | reverse complement strand
TAGCATTCCCGAGCACTGTGATCTTCGTATTCCCATTGCTTGAATCAAAAAGGACACCCGGAGGTGTCCTTTTTTCCTTTTCGCGGGAGTCGGTCGGTGAAGGCCTTTGCGCAGCGGGTAATCTCGGCGTAATCGCCGGCGGCGAGTGCCTTCAGATAGATATCTCTGACGATTTCGTCACGGTTCGGCATCATATTCTCCTGTTTGTTATCGGCGCAGAATGTCCAGCGTTTCGGCTAAGGATGCGTCGGTTGTTTGGTCGGTTTGGGTATCAAAGACGATCAAGCGGTCGACCGCGTTTGCGGCAAGCAGAGCGATCGGTGCGCTGAAATCAATTTTTTTGATGTATTCTTCCCAGTTTTCAAGCTTCAGGATATCTCTGTCTGAATTTCGTTTTATCATCCGCGCATGGCAAACGTCGGTCGGTGCGGTTACCCAAATCAGCACGAGCTCTGCATCCATTCGGGCGGTCCGTTCCTTGAGCGTGCGCATATAATCGGCGTCCCGTACCTCGCGCCCGAACGGAGCGTTGAGGATGACGAGGTTAGAGAAGCGCAGTGCCGAGAAGGCGATACCGAGAATGGTACTGTATTCGGCAGGACGCAAATTTTCCCGATAAAATGCGCTGTCCATATCGAGCGGCTCACCGCAGAGGCGGAAGGAACAGCGCAGAAGGTCTGCGAGATCGTCCTTGTCCAAATACACGATCTGGCCGACCGAACGTGAAATCAGCTCGGAAACGTAGGTTTTCCCGCACGCAGGGGGTGCGGCAACGAGAATCAACTTTTTTTTCATTCGTATGGATAATTCCCTCCCGAATCACCGTCACAGACGGTAAAAAATCGGTATTTATTTACCTTTTTCATTATAGCACGGGCCGATCGTCCGCGCAAGAGATTTGCGTCGATTTGGGGCGAATTAAACGCCAAACAACAGAATGCCGAGCACACCCGAGATGGCGATGAGAGGAATGGAGGAGAGCTCCTTTTTGGCAATGCGCTTCCAGATCGGCGGGATCGTCATCACTGCCGCGAGAAGCAAAAGGGTGCGCCAATCGAGAGAGAACGCAATATTCCGCACGGTCTCCACGCCAAATAGCACACGCAGGCCCATCGTTACGGCGACCGACAGAATCAGTCCGCCGATTGCGGGGCGCATCCCGGCAATAAAGGCCTTGACGGGGGGATGCTTGAACAGGTTCCGGATCAGTGCGGCGACGAGCAGAATAATGATGAAGGAGGGAAGCACGACACCGAGCGTTGCGCAGATCGCACCGAGAAGTCCGCCCTGCTCGTAGCCGATGTAGGTTGCCATGTTTACGGCGATGGGGCCCGGGATCACCGTTTCCACGCCGAGAAAATTGAGAAATTCCTCCTCGGTCATCCAGCCGTACGAGAGGACTGCCTCTCCGATCAGCGAAAGCATCGCATAGCCGCCGCCGAAGGTAAAGGCACCAACCTTGAGAAAGGTGAGAAACAGCTGCAGAAAAATCATTTTCCCGTCCCCCTTCCGCTCTTTTTTGCGATGAAGAATGCGGCGAGGCCGACGCTTCCGGCGGCGAGAATGAACCAGACCGACGAGACGTGGAGATCAAAGAGGGTAAAGAGCACCATTCCGACGCAGGTCAGCGTATAGACGAGGATGTTCAGGGGTGTTTTCTTCATCTTTTTCAGCATCTTGAGTCCTGCCGATGCAATCAGCCAGACCACGCAGATCTGTATGCCGCGAAAGGCCGCCGCGACAAGCGGGATTTCCATAAATTGTTCGTAAAAGCGGGATACGATATACATGATGACAAAGGAGGGCAGGCACATCCCCAGCGTTGCAACACTCGCGCCGAGAACACCCTTCAGCTTGTAGCCGACGTAGGTTGCCGCATTGATGGCAATCGGTCCCGGTGTGCTCTCCGCAATGGCGACCACGTCCATGAATTCGTCGTGGTCGATCCATTTTCGCTGTGTAATAAATTCATTCTCAAGCAATGCGATCATTGCGTACCCGCCGCCAAAGGCAAAGCAGCCGATTTTGAGCATGGTAAAAAAGAGAGAGAGCAGAATCATCATTTTCTCCTGTCGGTGATGTGTTTGGTTGTCCATATTGCAGCACTTTTCTTTGCTTCATTATAGCACAAATCCGCGGGGGGTGCAAGGGAGAGAAGAAATGATGTATCGCCTACGGCGATATGATGTTCTCGCTTTGCTCGAAATGATGTTGCGTGCAGGCACGCAAATGATGTTGTGCCTGCGGCACAAATGAAAAAATCCAAGCCGATTGGCTTGGATTTTTTTGGCACACCCTTACAAAATCAATCCGTGCCGTAAGTTTTTTCGAACTCGATCCATGTTTCAAGGTCAGCGGATAGACTTATCCCTTGGCGATGATGGG
>JAZNCR010000026.1:0-2564 GCA_045587605.1 Eubacteriales bacterium | reverse complement strand
CCCGCGCCGTTCGGTCCGAGAAAGCCGACAATTTCGCCTTCACCGATGGAAAAGCTGATGTCGTCAACGGCGTAATTCGTGCCGTAGCGCTTGATCAGATGGTCGATTTTAATCATTTGCGCAATCCTTTCTGTATTCAGTCATAAGATAGAGATAGAGGCGTTATAGCTGCCTCGGAGAAGGGGGAAATATCATATTCAATAATCAAAAATATTATATCACAAGTTTTTGAATAAGTCGTGAACACCATACCCATTATAGCGAGGGAAGGTGACGGATTTGTGTTTTTTTTGTGTGATTATACGCAATCTTCGGTGAGCGGCTCGCCAAGGGGTTTGATGGTCGTCTTGTAGGTGTGAATGAAGAAGGCGACCGACAGGATCAGCGCCGCACATTCGGCAATCGGGAAGGCGAACCACACCGCCCAGATAAGGCCGGTTTTTGAGAGCAGCCACGCTGCAGGCAGGAGAACGATAAGCTGACGGATAATGGACATGGTCATCGACAAAAAACCGCGTCCCAGTGCCTGGAAGGCCGAGGAGAGGGTGATGCAGATCGCGGCGATGGGGAAATGCAGCGAAATGATGCGGAGGGCCGGAATACCGATGCCGAGCATGTAGTCGCTTGCGTTGAAGAGCAGGAGCAGAGGCCCCGGGATAAGCTGCATGAGCACAACGCCGAAGAGCATAAAGCCGAGGGCGATGAAGGCCGTATAGCGGATAACCGCCATCATGCGGTCGCGACGGCGTGCACCGTAATTATAGCTGAGGATCGAGACGAGACCGTTCGATACGCCGAAGAGCGGCATGAAGACAAAGGATTGAAGCTTAAAATAGGAGCCGAAGACGGCGGCGGCCGTTTCGGTAAAGCCGATCAGAATCTTGTTCATGCAGAAGGTCATGACCGAGCCGATGGATGCCATGATGATGGAGGGGAAGCCGATCGAATAGATGCGCTTGACGGTCGATAAGCGCGGGCGGAAGCGGCGCAGGTTAAGCTTGATCTCGCGGTTGTAACGGGCGTTGAGCCAAATGCCGAAGATTGCGGCGACAATCTGTCCGACAACGGTTGCCACGGCGGCACCCGTGATGCCCATATCAAAGGTGAAAATGAAGATCGGGTCGAGGATAATGTTAAGCAGCGCACCGACGCCCTGCGTAAACATACTGAGCATGGTGCGGCCGGTTGCCTGCATCAGCTTCTCGAGTGCGAGCTGGATAAAGAGACCGAAGGAAAAGACGGTGCAGATGAACATATACTGCGTACCGCCGTCAACAATCTCGGCGATGTCGGTCTGCACCGAAAAGAAGAAGCGCGATCCGAAAATGCCAAGCAGAAGAAAGACAATGTAGCTGAGCACGGCAAGGAAAATGCCGTGGTCGGCGAGGCGATTGGCTTCCTTTTGGTTCTTCTCGCCGAGTGCACGAGAGAGAAGTGCACCGAAGCCGACGCCTGTACCCGTGCCGACGGCGATCATCAGATTTTGAATGGGGAAGGCAAGCGAAACGGCAGTCAGCGCGTTTTCGCTGATGCGTGAGACGTAGATGCTGTCCACGATATTATACAGTGCCTGAACAAGCATGGACGCAATCATGGGGAGTGCCATGGTGATGAGCAGACGGAGCACCGGCATTGTCCCCATTTTATTTTCGGATTGATGCATAGTAAAACCTCAAATATACAGATTCGCCGCAAACGACGGCATACAATCCAGTATACCATATTTCGGCGTAAATTGCAAGATAACAAGATAAAAAGAATAAGGAAATCATTTTCTCCCATGATGCGGCAGAAGGTGATTTTTGGCCGCAATCGGGGTGCGGAAAAAAATCTTTTGGTCAGAATGTATAATCCCGACAGGCGGCAAAAGGGGAAATTGCACACCTCAACGGATTTTTGGAAAAGGGGAAGTTTCTCTTGACAAACGAAGCCGACTTTGTTATAATACTTGTGTTCGCCGAATCCGGGTACTCGGCTTTTGCGTTGAAAATTTTTTCAAAAAAATGCAAAAACCCTATTGACAAGTGCGCGGAAGTATGGTAGAATATAGGACGTCGCGAGAAGCGGTGCTTCTTTTGACAAGAGATGGGAGCATAGCTCAGCTGGGAGAGCATCTGCCTTACAAGCAGAGGGTCACAGGTTCGAGCCCTGTTGTTCCCACCATCCGGCCCGGTAGTTCAGTTGGTTAGAACGCTAGCCTGTCACGCTAGAGGTCAGGGGTTCGAGTCCCCTTCGGGTCGCCATTTTGCCTCTGTAGCTCAGTTGGTAGAGCAGGGGACTGAAAATCCCCGTGTCGTTGGTTCGATTCCGACCGGAGGCACCATCCGCGGATTTAGCTCATTTGGTAGAGCGCGACCTTGCCAAGGTCGAGGTGGCGGGTTCGAGCCCCGTAATCCGCTCCACAGGCGGGCACGAATTAAAGAGATTCGTGTCCGCAATTTCATAAGGCGCCATAGCCAAGCGGTAAGGCAGAGGTCTGCAAAACCTTTATTCCCCGGTCCGATTCCGGGTGGCGCCTCCAAAGGAAAAGTCCCGAGAACCCAAAGTCGGAGGCCAAGCGGTCT
>JAZNCR010000025.1:0-6166 GCA_045587605.1 Eubacteriales bacterium | reverse complement strand
ACGTAATACGTCTCGCCGAACTTCATCACATAAGGGTCCTTTGTCTGGTTCATGTACCAAACACGGTTATAGATAAAGCAATTATCTTCCACGTTGGCTTCGACAAAAGCGCGGAGCAGACCCGGGATTTTAAGAAAGTCGGAAGCGTAACCGTTGGAAGGAACGGTGCCGCTTGCGCTGTGGGAAAGATACACGGTCTTGCCGTTCATGTCTGTCAGATCGTCGCTCATCGGGATACCGATATATGCTGCGTCGGTTGCAGAAGGGATGAGGGCGAAGCCGTTTGAAATCTTGATACCGTTTGCATCGTTCTTGAGAAGCTGGGCGTTATCGAGCACGTTGCCTGCGGGAGCCTTGTCCTCAAGCTGCTCTGCGAGCGAATCACCCTCAAAATCGATCCAGGTAATCAGATAATCGTCAAGCGAGCCGGTATCGGGCACTGATACGTCGGGCGCAGGTGCCGATGTATCAGGCGCAGGCGCCGACGTGTCGGGCGCGGGTGCCGACGTATCGGGCGCGGGTGCCGACGTGTCGGGCGCGGGTGCCGACGTATCGGGCGCAGGTGCCGACGTATCGGGCGCCTCGGGGGTCTCGGGCGCCTCGGTAGTCTCGGGCGCCTCGGTGGTCTCGGGCGCAGGCAGCGACGTTTCCAATGCCGTTGCTGTCAGCTCCTCTGCCGATGCCGGGAATATACTCACCGTCATCATGAGAACCAGGAGAAATGCAAGAATCCGTTTAAACATAGCGATTAAACTTCCTTTCCGTGAAGCATAAATCGGTTCCATTCTGCCCGCTTATGCTTTCGCTTTATACTTAAAATAGTTATAACACACAATTCAGGCGCAGACAATGAAAAATGGTAAAAAAATCAAACCAAACACATTTATTTCTTTAAGTCCCGCATTTTTCTTTCGGAATACAAATCCTTTCACAGCGCAATAATCGGCCGTCCTTTATTCCGGTAAAGACCATTGTCTATCCCCTCCTTTCCGAGTTCGGATGCTTGTCCTTCTATACAATAGGACTTCCAAAAAGGATAAAAGGTTTTACTTTGGAAGAAAATTCGCAAAAATATATTCAAAAATAGAGAAAACACAAAAGAGGTTCCCGGCCGAGGCAGGGAACCTTTTCTCTTATTTTTGCAGATGAGAAGGCTTATTTTGTTTTTTCCGCGAGCAGAATACGAACGACTTCGGATGCCATGACGAGGCCTGCGGCCGGGGGAACGAAGGCGATACTGCCGGGTGTACTGCGGCGGCCTTCTTCGGGAGCAACTGCCTGCACCGTCTTCGGCGTCTCGGGAGAAAACACGACGGGAAGATGGGTGATTCCCCGCGCGCGCAGCTCACGGCGCATCACGCGGGCGAGCGGACAGCCCTCGGTCTTTGCGAGGTCGACGATACGGAAGGCGGCAGGATCAAGCTTGTTCCCCGTCCCCATTGATGAAACAATCGGCACGCCGGCCGCACGGGCGCGGCAGATCAACTCCACCTTGGCCGACACGGTATCGATACAGTCGGCAATGCAGTCAAAGCGGGAAAGATCAACCGAATCGGCGTTTTCGGGGAGATAAAACAGCATATTGGCCTCAACGTCGGCTCTCGGGTTAATGTCCAGAATCCTCTCCCGCATCACCTCGACCTTTGCTCTGCCGACGGTTGAATGCAATGCAATAATCTGGCGGTTGAGATTGGAGCGCGACACCACGTCGCGGTCATAGAGTGAGAGTGCACCGACACCGCTTCGCGCAAGTGCCTCGCAAACGTATCCACCGACACCGCCGATGCCGAATACCGCGACGCGCGAGCGCCCGAGCCTCTCGATGCCCTCGTCCCCGATCAGTGCAGCCGAACGGGAGAACTGTTCATCTGCCATACGCTTCCCTGCCCTTCTTTTTTTCTGTCGTTATTCTACCACAAATCAGGAAAAAAATCAAGTCGTTCCGCCGCACATTGCGCTCTGCTTCCGTCGGGAGGAAGACGGTTGAGCGCGCATTATCCTTACATAAATGCCTCTCGAACCTGCTTTTTCTCTTGACTTCAACGCATTTTTGTACTATAATATAAAAATGGATATTTGTCTTGCGAAGGGAGATTATCATGACAAAGCTGCATGAAAAAGAGCTGGCCGATCAGTTGATCTACGACGGTGCCGTCCTGGCGCTTCACCGCTATACGGTTTCCCTGCCCGACGGAAACACCGCTTTTCGCGAAATCGTTCGCCATCCGGGTGCGGTGTGCGTTCTTCCGCTCACCGACGAGGGCGAGGTCATTTGCGTGCGGCAGTTTCGCTTCCCGTTCGGTCGGGTGCTGACCGAGCTGCCCGCCGGCAAGCTGGACTCCCGCGAGGAGGATCCGCTTGAAGCGGCAAAGCGGGAGCTGCGCGAGGAGACGGGGGCCGTTGCGGGCAGAATGATTCCGCTGGGTGAGCTCTTCCCCTCGGTTGCGATTTTTGATGAAAACATCCGCATGTATCTCGCGCTTGATCTCTCCTTTGGAGAAACCGATCCCGATGACGACGAATTTCTCGACGTGGTGCGCATTCCCTTTGACGAGATGATCGCGCAAATTCTTGCCGGAGAGATTCCCGATGCCAAAACCCAAACCGCGGCACTCAAGGTGCTCGCCCTTAAATATACAAATCCGGAGGTATTCGCATGCAAAAACTGAACATCCGCCGCACGCTCTGTATTGGTTCGGCTTTCCTTGCCATCTCTGCCTTTTGGCAGCTTTACGATCCGATTATTCCGAAGATTCTTGAGAACACCTTCGGCATCGGAGAAACGCTGACAGGGGCGATCATGGCACTGGACAACGTCCTCGCCCTGCTCCTGCTCCCCCTCTTCGGTGCACTCTCGGACAAAACCAACACCCGTCTCGGCCGCCGCACGCCCTTCATTCTGGTCGGCACGGTTTTGGCCGCCGGTTTGATGATGCTGATTCCGACAGCCGACCGACTCGTGAGCCTTCCGCTCTTCCTCGTTGCGCTCGGCTGTGTGCTGCTCTCGATGGGCCTTTTCCGTTCTCCTGCCGTTGCGCTGATGCCCGACCTTACCCCCAAGCCTCTGCGCAGCAAGGCCAACTCCATCATCAATCTGATGGGCACGGTCGGCGGAATCTTCACCCTCCTCTGCATTAAATTCCTGATTGCCGATGACGTGCGTCCCTCGTATTTCCCCGTATTCACCGCCGTTGCCGTGCTGATGCTCATCGCACTCATCGTTCTTTTGACCACCGTTCCCGAGAAAAAGCTGGCTGCCGAGCTTGCCGAAGCCGAGGGCGAGGTCAATTCGGCAAACGACGAGGACCTGCCCGCCGGTGCGGGTACCGGCGTTAAGCTGCCTAAGCCCGTTTTCCGCAGTCTTTGCTTTTTGCTCGTCTCGGTTCTCTTCTGGTTTATGGCCTACAACGCCGTAACGACCGCCTTCTCACGCTATGCGGAAAAGGTGTGGGGACTGAAGGGCGGCGGATTCGCCGACTGCCTGATGGTGGCAACGGTCGCCGCCGTACTGACCTACGTTCCGGTCGGTATCATCGCCACCAAATTCGGCCGTAAGCGTACCATTCTCTGCGGAATCGTGCTGATGGGGCTTGCCTTTGCCTCGGGCATCTTCTTTATCGACTATCATCCCGCGCTCAATATCGTCTTTGCCGTGGTTGGTATCGGCTGGGCAACCATCAACGTCAACTCCTATCCGATGGTGGTTGAAATGAGCTCCGCCGGTGATATTGGACGCTACACGGGTCTTTATTACACCTTCTCCATGACGGCACAGGTCACCACGCCCATTCTCTCGGGTGCTCTGCTCGAGCACGTTTCCTACCGCACCCTCTTCCCCTACGCCGCCATCTTTATGGCGCTTGCCTTCTGCACGATGCTGATGGTCAAGCACGGCGACAGCCGCCGCGCAGGCTGACCGAAAAAAACGTAAAGCAAATCAAGGACAAATTATGATCATTCCGATTTTACTGACACTTCTTATCATTGCACTTTTCGCTTTTCTTGCCATGATCCCCGAGACAGGTCGGCAAGAGGAGCTGACGGTCATCCGCACCGACTATGCACATCGCGGTCTGCACGACGAAATCCGTCCCGAAAATTCCCTCGCCGCCTTCCGCGCGGCAATCGAAGCCGGATACGGCATTGAGCTCGACGTTCGACTGACGGCGGACAAGATTCCCGTTGTCTTTCACGACGATACGGCAGCGCGCGTTTGCGGTGCGGAGGAGAAAATTTCCGACATGACGCTTGATGTGCTGCGCGGACTGCGCCTCTCGGGGACTGAGGAGCAGATCCCCACCTTTGCGGAAGTTCTTTCGCTTGTGGCGGGACAGGTTCCGATTTTGGTTGAGCTCAAGGGAGAGAACGGCAACACGGAGGTCTGCGAGAGGGCGGCCGAGCTGCTCGACAATTACGACGGCGTCTTCTCGGTTGAATCCTTCAACCCGCTTTATCTGAGCTGGTTCAGGGAGCACCGCCCCGTCTATTTCCGCGGTCTGCTTTATACCAACCTTTTCAAGGAAAAAACCGCGCACAAGCCCTGGCTGAAATTTCTGCTCGGTGCCATGTTCCTCAATTTTCTCGCCCGTCCCGATTTTATTGCCTACAATCACCTCTATCCCGCCGAGTTCCCGCTGTGGCTCTGCCGCAGATTCTTCCGCCTTCCCTGCATGACCTGGACGGTGCGCGATGAGCAAACCTGTATGCATTGTCCGCAGGACGACGCGCTTATTTTTGAACATTTTACGCCCGACCGCTAATCTCCGCCGAAAGGATAATCTATGTACACCATTCGCCCCGCCCGACCGGAGGATGCCGCCGCGCTCAGCGCGATTTACGCGCCCTACGTCAAGGACACCTCTATCACTTTTGAATACGATCCGCCGACACCCGAGGAATTTGCCGTGCGTATCCGGAATATCAGCGAAACGCATCCCTATTTCGTCTGTCTTGACGGCGATACACCGATCGGCTATGCCTACGCAACCCATTTCCGCACGCGAACGGCCTACGATTGGGACGTGGAAACCTCAATCTACGTGGATATGGCACACCGCCACAACGGCATCGGCCGCCTGCTCTATGCGGCGCTGGAGGATGCCCTGCGCAAGCAGGGGATCGTCAATCTCTATGCCTGTGTCACCTCCCCCAATCCCGACAGTATTGCCTTCCATACCGCACTTGGCTTCAACATACTCTCGGTCTTTCCCCGCGCCGGCTTCAAGCACGGCCGCTGGCACGACGTGACCTGGCTCTGCAAGCAGATCAACGAATATCAGAATCCGCCAAAGGAAATCCTTCCCTGGAACGGCGGGAACAAATAAAAAACAGACCTCTTGGTGTACCTGCGATAATGCAGGTACACCTTTTCTATTGTTGCACAGCAAAACATGTGATATAATAAACAAGTCCATAATCTCTGCAAGGACAACTACGGCATCCGTATGCTAAAATGTAAGCACAGAAAGGAGATGACTTTATGGAAAACAAAAATTTAATTGACAAAGCCATCGGGTTCATACAAAAGAATCCAAAAGACAATCTGTCGCTACAGAGTATTGCAGATAATGCAGGTTTCTCACTAACCTACTTTGATGCAATCTTCAGACAGCATACGGGATACAGTCCCGTGGAGTACGCCCGTATTTATAAGCTCACAAGAAGTGCTCTTGAACTTCGAAGGACGCAAAAAACTGTGCTTGACATTGCACTTGAGTTTGGTTATGCAAGCCCCGAGAGTTTCACACGCGCGTTTAAAAATTTTTACAGTATTACGCCGAGTGAATATCGTGAAAAGTATTCGGGAGAGGCGGTTACGTGGCACGACCTTTCTGGAAAAATTGCAATTAGCCATTTCAGACGAAGCTTTCCCGAATTAAACGTATCGGATATTGATCTCGCCCTTGACTTTTGCTTTACTCATAATCCGCTCAAATATGCTGAGGACATTGTAGGAATGACTGTTGCAGAATCTGAAATTCTCACACTTGGTAATCCCGAATCACTTGAACATTTTGTTTATGTGTCGGATTACAATTCCGTAGAGCCTGCCGTAATGCTTATCTGCGAAACAGAGGCAGATGCGCGGCCTTATTTGAATCTCTTCGGCAAACTCACAAATCCGAGATTCTCTGTACGCAGATCGGTTGATACGGAATGGGATCTC